>CAIOOC010000327.1 GCA_903859795.1 uncultured Bacteroidia bacterium | reverse complement strand
TATGGAGTTGAATTTGATGATTTTTTGGATGTTAGCCAGCTGGGAGGAATAGTCGTTAAAGGGACAACAATTCATCCCCGTCAGGGAAATGGTTACCCTCGAATGGCAGAAACAGCCTCAGGGATGTTAAATTCGGTAGGACTTCAGAATAAGGGTGCCCGCTATTTTGCCACAGATATCTATCCTCTTCTAACAAAATACAAAACCAATATACTTGTTAATGTTTCCGGATCAACAATCGAGGAATACATAGCATGTGCCGAAATTATAAATGAACTGGATCATATTGGAGGGATTGAGTTGAATATATCGTGTCCCAATGTAAAGGAAGGGGGAATGGCTTTTGGTACAAGTTGTGCTTCAATTGATGCCGTAGTGGGAGCTGTCAGGGCTGTGTATCATAAGACAATGATTGTAAAACTATCACCTAATGTGACAGACATCGGCGAATTGGCCAGGGCAGCAGAATCTAGTGGGGCAGACAGCCTTTCGCTGATAAATACATTGTTGGGAATGGCTATAAATGCAGAAACCCGAAAACCGATCCTGGCCACTGTTACGGGAGGACTTTCAGGCCCTGCAATTAAACCTATTGCTCTGAGAATGGTTTGGGAAGTTTCTAAAGCTGTAAAAGTTCCCCTTGTCGGTATTGGCGGCATAATGAATGCAACTGACGCTATCGAATTTTTTCTCGCCGGGGCTACTGCTATCCAGGTTGGAACAGCAAATTATATCGATCCGTTAATTACGTTAAAAATCATTGACGGAATAGATGATTATCTTAACCGTCACAAAATCAGCAGTATAAATGACATTGTCGGTGAGTTACAAATGTAATTTACAAATGTAATTCATGATTTATGTATTTTTCAACGATTGTAACACCACTAAAATTCTGGTTACTTTATGCATAATTTTCGGAATCGGTTATCACTTCTTTTGCTCACTATTTTTCTGTTGTCACCGTTCAGGCAGGCATCATATTCAATAAAGAATTCACTTTTGTCACCTTTAAACGAATCATTCAATAAATTGGTATTCAATAAGTTAATTGAGGAACAAAATGCCACAGTCATTGATGATTACATGGAAAAGTTCAGAATTCAGAATGGATTAAAAGGTGTTTCTATTGCAGTGGTCAAAGATGAGAAACTGGTTTTTGCCAAAGGGTATGGCTTCTCTAATGAGGAAGATCAGATTCGGGTTACCCCAAATAACCTTTTTCGGTTAGCCAGCGTATCGAAACTTATTACAGCAGTGGCAACCATGAAACTCGTTGAGAATTCAAAAATTTCACTTGAATCCAAAGTATTTGGCAAAGAAGGGATTCTCAACGACGAACCATTCTTAAATATTAAAGATCGAAGACTGGAGAAAATCACGGTTCGAAACCTACTAAACCATTCCGGAGGCTGGACTCAGCATTGGGGCGATCTTGCATTTTTACCCAAAACGGTTTCTAAAGGAGTCGGCGATCCCCTGCCTGTCACAATCGACTCCTATATTAAATTTGTCACCACGCACAAAGTTCATTTTGAACCAGGATCAAACAGTGTCTATTCTAACCTCGGATATCTGATTCTGGGCAAAGTGATATCAAAGGTTTCAGGAACTGATTATGAATCATTTGTAAAAAAAGAGGTATTGGAACCAGCTGGAATAACAGACATGAGACTTGGAGGAAGTTTTTTAAGCGAAGCGCTTCCAAACGAGGTCAGGTATTACCAGCCTGAAGATGGTCAGCCAATTGAATCATTTGACGGGAGTGGCAGGATGGTATCAAAAATCTATGGAGGTAATGATATTCACTTGTTGGGATCAGCCGGTGGCTGGCTTGCTTCACCAATCGATTTAATGAAACTGGTTGTAGTAATAGATAATGAGCCAAAGGTTAAGGATATCCTTTCGGCTGAAAGTGTAAATGAAATGACTCACGTCGATCCCTTTGGTTTAGACCCTTTGGGATGGCGGGGAACTAATGAAAAGGGCGAATGGTGGAGAACTGGGACTTTACCTGGCTCTTCGGCGCTGGTCAAGCGTCAACCGGATGGAATTTCATGGGTAATATTGTCAAATACAAGCAATTATAAAGGACCTCATTTGGCAAAGGAAATGGACCGCGTTATGTCCCGCATTCTTTTGAAGGTAGACAAATGGCCCGATTATAATCTTTTTTCCTTTTTAGGAAATTAAACTATTTATATGCAATTTTAAACTAAATTTTGTTCTTTTTGTTAGTTACGAATATGCACACGAAAACGTGTGTTTTTTATGATTGCTAATTATAATGTAAATAATAAACAATGTCTGATTTTCAAGTGCTCATACCAAAGTTGGGTGAAAGTATCCAAGAGGCAACAATAACCAAATTATTTGTAAAACAAGGAGATACTGTAACCGAAGACGAAATTCTTTTCGAAATTGCTACAGATAAAGTTGATTCCGAAATTCCTTCTCCTGTAGCAGGAATCATCAAGGAGATCAGATGCGCTGAAAACGACCTGATACCTGTTGGCCAGGTTGTGATCGTTATAGGTATCGAAAATGACTCGTCTTCAGAGTCTGAGCCGATAACTGAGCCTGTTGTAATCAACGAAGAATCTGTCGAAGCAATACCTGTTATTCAAATTAATACTGAAGAGGAAATAAGTATAAAAGATGAATTCAAAAATGCCGGTCGTTTTTATTCACCTCTTGTAAAAGGCATTGCAACGAAAGAAGGTGTAACATTGGCCGAACTTGATACTTTAACCGGCAGCGGGTTAGGCGGCAGAGTTCAAAAAAACGATATCATCCAATTCGTCGAACGGCGTAAGACGGGCAAAAAAGAGATCCCTTCGCAGCAATTACAGACAACGATCACACAAACTACGCCGGCAAGTCAGGTTGAGCGGCCTAAGGTGTCTGTCTCTATTGGCGCTGAGGATACTATCCTTAAAATGGACCGTATCCGGAAGCTGATTGCCAATCATATGGTGATGTCAAAGCAGGTTTCGCCGCATGTAACTACGGTTGTTGAAGCTGACGTTACCAACATTGTCCTTTGGCGGAACTCAGCCAAGGACGATTTCGAACAGAAATACGGTCAGAAACTTACATTCATGCCATTGTTTGTGGAAGCCACAGCCAAGGCTCTGACTGAATTCCGGCAGGTAAATGCCTCTGTTGATGAGGACAACATTGTTCTTCGTAAACATATCAATATTGCAATTGCTGTAGCTACAAACGATGGCAATCTGGTTGTCCCAGTTATTAAAGACGCAGATTCAAAAAATCTCGTTGGAATAGCCCGGGAGGTAAATGGTTTTGGGAAGGCCGGCCGGGAGAATAAGCTCAATCCTGATGATCTTCAGGGGGGAACTTTCACCATTACTAATTTCGGATCATTCGGAGGACTAATCGGAACCCCGATAATAAATCAGCCGCAGGTGGCCATTCTGGCAGTTGGGATAATTGAGAAAAAGCCTGCAGTAATGGAAACTCCAACAGGTGATGCCATTGTAGTGAGGCATAAAATGTTCTTATCACTATCGTATGATCACAGGGTGGTTGATGGAATGTTAGGTGGCCGGTTTTTACGCCGGATTGCAGATTTACTGGAACAATTTGAACAGCCAAAAAATATTTGATTAGATTTAAAATGCAAAATATGAAAGTTTTACACGATATACCCGTTCACAAAATTTTTACAATTAAAAATACTGATAAAGAGCTGCTTGAAAAATGGCTGTATCTGATGACAGTCGGGCGTATCATTGACGAAAAGGCTCCCAATTATCTGAAACAGGCAATCGGATGGTCGTATCATGCCCCTTATGCAGGCCATGATGGCATACAACTTGCTATAGGTCAAGTTTTTAATAGAGAGTATGATCATCTTTTTCCCTATTATCGTGATATGCTGACCAATATTTCAGCAGGCCTCACAGCTGAGGAGATTATTTTAAACGGAATTTCCAAAGCTGCGGATGTGACTTCAGGCGGAAGGCATATGTCGAACCATATCGGGAAACCCGAATGGAATATACATAATGTTTCGTCAGCAACGGGAAATCATACCCTACATGCAGTTGGAGTTGCACGTGCGATAAAGTATTACAAAGGGAAAGGGGTTGCCATTAGTTCCCAGGGTGAATCGTCGGTTTCTGAAGGTTATGTCTATGAGGCGATTAACGGCGCATCGACTGAAGAGCTCCCGGTTATATTTGTTTTTCAGGATAACGGGTACGGTATTTCGGTTCCTAAAAAGGATCAGACTGCCAACCGTAAAGTTGCCAATAATTTTATTGGATTTAAAAATTTAAGGGTCATTCATTGTAATGGGAAGGATGTTTTTGATTCAATGAATGCCATGACAGAAGCAAAAAACTGGTCGCTCGAAAACCAGCAGCCATGTATCCTCCAAGCAAATTGTATTCGGATTCATTCTCACTCAAATTCAGACAGACACGATCTTTACCGTAATGAGGCTGAATTGGGATATGTGCTGGAGTCAGATCCGCTTTTAAAATTTAAGCGGATGCTTACACGATACGAGCGTCTGACAAAGGATGAGATCCATGCCATTGAAGAACGTGCAAAAGAGGAGGTTAAATTGGCCCACAGAAGTGCCATGGCATCACCCGATCCAGATCCGGCTACAATTTATGACTTTATTATCCCGGATTCGTATCCTGCCTCAAAATATCCAGAAGGATTACATGATTTTGTTGGCGAAAAGAAGAAGCTTATCGAAGGGATCAATGAAACGCTTAAAGCTGAGTTCCGTCTTAATCCGGACACATTCATCTGGGGCCAGGATATTGCGAACAAAGAAAAAGGGGGAATATTTAATGTCTCGAAAGGTTTGCAGCAGGAATTTGGCCCGGCAAGGGTTTTTAATGGTCCTATTGCCGAAGATTTTATTACCGGCACTGCGAACGGCATGTCGCGTTACGATAAAAAGATAAGAATTGTTGTTGAAGGGGCTGAGTTTGCAGATTATTTCTGGCCTGCCATGGAGCAATATGTCGAAATGACCCATGAATATTGGCGAACGAACGGTAAATTCAGTCCGAATGTGACTATTCGGCTCGCATCAGGAGGTTATATTGGCGGCGGGTTGTACCATTCACAAACTACTGAAGGGACACTGGCCACCTTCCCCGGAATACGAATAGTATATCCTTCGTTCGCTGATGATGCAGCTGGATTATTAAGAACCTCGCTTCGATCAGAAGGTCCTACACTTTTTCTCGAACCCAAAGCGCTTTACAATTCACCTGCAGCAGCAACTCCAATCCCTGATGACTTTGAGATTCCTTTTGGGAAAGCAAGAATCCGTCGTGAAGGAACTGACTTAAGTTTAATAACTTATGGCAATACAACTCATCTATCACTTAAGGCTGCTGAACGTCTTGCCCGCGATGGATATAATATTGAAGTAATGGATATTCGCTCTTTAATTCCTCTAGATAAAGAGGCAATCCTCGGTTCGGTGAAGAAAACAGGAAGAGTTTTAGTCGTTCACGAAGATAAAGTATTTGGTGGTTTTGGAGGCGAATTAGCCGGCATTATCAGCGAAGAGGCTTTTGAATATTTAGATGCGCCAGTTCGCAGGGTTGGATCTGCATTTACACCGGTAGGTTTTAACAGAATTCTTGAAGCAGCAATTTTGATCAATGAAGAGAAAATTTATGCTGCGGCTCTCGATTTATTAAAATACTGATCAGTGAAATTTATTAAAAAATAGTATATTCGTATAACAAACGGGTGTTTTCTTCGTATGCGAGACACATCCGGCAATATTTTAAAGAAGTATCGAATGGGAAAAATTGGCCTTTTTTATAGTTTTAAGTCAAAAAAAACGGCAAAGATTGCCGGAATCATTCACAACGCTTTCTCCGGAATCGATGTACAGCTTGTCAATGTAGATGAAGTTCATAAGGAACACTTCCTTGAGTTTGACCAGATGATTTTCGGCGTGCCAACATGGTTCGACGGCGAATTACCGAATTACTGGGACGAATTGCTCCCGGCTCTAGAAGAAGTTGATTTCACCCATAAAAAGATTGCCGTTTTTGGGTTAGGCGATCAAAAAGGTTACGCAGAAAATTTCTGCGATGCAATTGGAATTATGGCCACATTTTTTGAAGATAAAGGGGCATTGATAGTTGGAAGCGTTCCATTGGAAGGTTATAACTTCGAAAGATCCAAAGCTGTGAAAGATGGCCAGTTTAGAGGTTTACCACTGGATCAGGAAAATCAGGCCCGGTTAACGCACAAACGAATAGAGCACTGGGTAGAACTCCTGACAAAGGAATTTAGTTGAACCTATCGCTCTGTTTTTTAGCAATTCCTGGAATAAGAATTGTGGATCGATATCGTTTTTGACAGCATTTTAACCATGTGTTTTTATGCTTAGAGTAATTAAGCAGGTTGTTTATATTTCGGCATTAGTTTTTGCCTTATATATCGCGGTAAAAGTAGAAATTTACTTTTCGAGATACTGGCCGGAATCAATCAAGGTCAGTTATATTCATCTGTCTACTGCTGACTCTATTCTCCATCAATCAGATACAACATTAACTCCTGTAATCTACAAAGGGTCTGTTGATTTTCGCACTCTAAATCAAGACAACAGAAAAGATTTATTCATTATGTATATTTTGCCGGCAATTGTGATCACAAGAGAACGGTTAATGGATGATTTTCACCACGTTGAATTTATTGAGGAGCGAATTTCCCGAAAGAAAACGATTGCAAAATTCGATTCGACATTCCTGGTTGGTATAAAGCAAAAATATGAGACTGATTCTTTAAGTGAACTGAAAAAACGTATTTATCCTCACCCTGTTAGCCTGGCACTGACACAAGCTATTCTGGAGTCTGGCTGGGGAACATCCAATATTTTTCAAAACGGAAATAACCTATTTGGAATAATGTCGTTTTCAAGCGAGGATTCACGTTCTGTTATTCAATATACCGAAGGTGATGACGAACAATATTTAAGAACTTATAATTCTATCATAGAGTCAGTTGAGCATTATTTTCTATTGATTTCAACAGTTTCATCCTATAAACGATTCAGGCATAAACGGTGGGAGGGGAGACCTTCGACACAATTATTGCGTTACCTGAGCAGGTATCATGACGGATCGGATCAATACGCCGAAATGGCTCAGTCAATTATCGCAAGCAATAACCTTGAAAAATACGATAATATTTTTATCAATCCCAGATACACAGTAAAATATTCATTAACATCATTCTTAATGAAATATTAATGTTTTGATAATCAAATAAGTGATTTAAGATTATCCAGCTTACTTACCTTTGTCATAAAATATTTTAAAGATGAGAATGAAAATTAAGAAAACAATTGCAATTGTGGCTCATGATAACCGTAAAAAAGATATGGCCGAATGGGTTGCTTACAATTGGAAGGAATTGGCACATCATACTCTGGTATGTACCGGTACAACAGGGAAAATGGTGGATGATACGATCAGTCTGAAATGCAAGGAATTCGATGCAATGCCTCCTCAGGTAATTATATTAAAATCAGGTCCTTTAGGTGGTGACCAGCAACTTGGAGCCATGATTTGCGAAGGTAATGTCAATCTGCTGATATTCTTTTGGGACCCTATGCAACCACAACCTCACGATGTCGATGTCAAAGCACTGCTTCGAATTGCAGTTTTATATAACATTCCAACTGCATCAAACCGGTCAACTGCCGATTTTATTATTTCATCGCCGTTGTTCCACCTTGAATATGAGCCGATTATAAAGGATTATTCAGAATATATTACACGTAAGGTTTGATAGACTATTTGGCTTTAGACTATTAGGGTTAAATCTTAATAGTCTAATAACCTGACCGCCTATGGCCTAAAGCCCTATTTCCCTGGAATAAACTTAAGTGACACAGAATTAATGCAATAGCGAAGTCCTGTTGGTGGCGGTCCATCATTGAAAACATGTCCCAGATGTGCTTCGCAATTTGAACAGGTTATTTCAGTCCGTAACATTCCATGACTTTTATCAGTAATAATGTTAATGGACTTTAAGTTTGTTACATCATTAAAACTAGGCCAACCGCAGCCTGATTTAAATTTTGAGGAGGAATTAAAAAGCAGAGCTCCGCAATTAGAACAGTAATAATTTCCCTTCTCATAGAAATTAAAATATTGTCCTGTAAACGGACGTTCTGTACCTTTATTCCGTGTCACTTCATATTCAAGCGGTGTCAGGGTTGACTTCCATTCATCCGCCGATTTTGTGACCTTTGGGGCTACGTGTTGCTCCGTTAAATTTCTGGTCCTGATATCATCCTGTGACATAACCTGAATGTTTGAGATTAGTGCAAAAAGAAATATAAACGAGATAATTGATTTCATCGGCATATCTTTTCTTTTACAACGAATACTTCATTGATTTGGTTCAATTGCCGGGTCTCTATTCGCATTGTACGCTTAAACTGTTAGGAGAACAAAATTTTAAAGAAACTGGCATTCGATTGATTTCTCATTGATTTAATACCGATAATTCGAAATAGTTTTATTGTCTTATAATTAATATTATGTTATTTTTGTATTATTAAAAAAAGAGGGAAGTGATCCCTCTTTTCAATCTATTATTTCTTGTTTATGGCATCAAATTTGTCCATCATTTTAAGCCTGTAATACAAATTCTTTAATTGATCAAGGATATAAGTATCTTTAGGATTGTATTGTACCGCTTTTTCAAGATAAGGTACAGCTAATTTAAAGAATTCATCAGCTTTATTCTTTTCAACATCATAGCGTGCCTGATCATTTGTTGGAACGGCATTAGCAACGTCGAATTGTTTTACACCACGGTTGAAATAGATAACGCCGATATTATAGTATGCATCAGCATTTTCAGGTTTGATTTCAGTCGCTTTCTTATAAACTTCGATGGCTTCATCCTGCCGTCCCAGCCTGTCGAGTGCCACTCCTTTGGCAAGATAAAACGAGGAATTATCCTTTTCCTTTTCAATTGCACGGTCAAGATATCCAATGGCCTCATTAGGCTGTCCCGACATAATATAGTAGTT
>CAIOOC010000326.1 GCA_903859795.1 uncultured Bacteroidia bacterium | reverse complement strand
TCATGAAAATATCTTCCATTTTTAGCCCGTCAGCATTTCTCCTTTTAACTTTTGGCTTTTCCCAAATTGCTACAGCTCAAAAATCAGATTTAGAACCAATCCCGAAACTCCAAAAGATTACGGTATTTACCGACAGAGCGATGATTTCAAAAGAAACTGTTGTTTCTGTGAAACGAGGAGAAAATATCGTTAGAATTTTAGGAATTACTCCAAATCTGATTGACCAGTCTGTACAGGTTGGACTGACAGGTCAAACTGAACTTTCAATTTCTGAGGTAGCGGTTGAGGAAACTTTTCTCAGAAAAACTGACCAGCCTGAAATTACAAAACTTCAGTCATCATTACTTGATCTCAATAATCAGATTAATGAAGAATCTAATAGGATATCAGTGATCAACAGCGGAAACGATTTCCTGCGGAAGGTTAATCCATTCCCTCAAAATCTGAAGGTTACTACAGCTGAAATGGAGGCTCACAGAAAGTTCCTTGAAAAATCGCTTTCGGCAAACTTTGAAAGGATGGCAACTATAGAAACCAAAATTAAAAAACTGACAGAGGATAAAACCTCAATTGAGAACGAACTGGCGAATCTAAAATCAGGTAAAAACAGGAGCAAAACAATTGTAATACACCTGCTTTCGCTGATCGATAAGAGTAATCTAAAATTGGGATTTTCATATCTGTCAACAGAAGCCGGGTGGGCGCCCCAATATGAGGCAAAAGGAGATATAAATGAATCAAAAGTCGCATTCAACTATTTTGCAACAATCAGACAATCAACAGGTGAAGACTGGACAGAAGCCAACATTGAGATCTCTACCGCCAAACCATTTATATATGGGAATATTCCTGAACTTTCTGCCTGGTATATTGATGTATTCACCCCCAGATTTGTCAGATCAAGATCACTTATAAGTATGGACAAACAAGCTGCACCGCAGGTCATGATGGCACAGGCGGCTGCTCCGGCTGCTGAAACTCAGTTCGAAGAAACCGCGATAGAGGAGGGAAACACGTCATTTACATTTGTCCTTCCACGAAAAGTGAATATTGCTTCCGACGGACAACCCCACAAGGTTTCAATTATCAAATCAGATATAGATGCAAAATATAGCTGGTTTACCAGTCCCAAACTTGTTCAGAACGCTTTTCTGAAAGCAACGATGAAAAATCCCTATTCGTTTCCATTGTTGACTGGTCCGGTAAGCGTCTTTTTGGACCAGAAACTCGTCGGAACTGCTACTATTGAAAGCCCGGTGCTTGCCGACGGAGATCTGGAACTATCGCTTGGAGTTGACGAAGGGATAAAGATTGAACGGAAGCTCATAAAAAAATTCACTGACTATGCAGGGCTTCTGACCAGAGAGACTACCGTGAGCTTTGAGTATGGAATAGAGATTACAAACGGAAAGAGCAAGGAGGTTAACCTTGATCTGAATGACCAGTTTCCGGTGTCGAGAAACGAGAAAATCAAAGTGGAACGGTTAGTCCCCAGAGGTGGAGAAGCCGCTATCAACGAAGAGGGGAAGATAACCTGGAAAGTTACCCTGGCGCCTGCAGAGAAGAAAATTGTGCCGCTTAAATTCAATATATCTTATCCTAAGGATTTAAATGTAAGTGGGCTCTGATAAAGAAGCAGGGGAAATATATTTATCAAAAAAATACATTCATTCTGTCCTCTTCCGGCACCTTCAAAGAATTTAGGCAGAGTAAAGATTTATTATCAAATATCGTGAGCCTATATTTGAAATTGTTTATGCATTAATGTAAACCGTTGACGGCTATTTGATAATCCACCAGACCATATTGTAAAATGGTAATACTATCTTTAAACCTGTTGGTGCAATATTGCAAAATGGTAATGGCTTTTTGATAATTGGTGGTCCAATATGGTAAATCTATCAGACATGAATGTAAAATGGTGATAGCTATTTGACAAATTGATGGCTCTCAATTATCAATAAAACCGGAAACGATTGCTCTGCACTGGTTTTGGTGAGCGCAGTATTCCGATTTTCGCGATTAAGTTTCAAGGTTAATCCTGACGGTAGTTTGTGAGAAGTTTCCTCCTGTGCATAAGCAGTACTGTTCAAAAACAGGATCAAACCGAATGTAAATAGAAGCCAGGCGAAGTTTAGTTTCATATTCACAGCGATACATTTTTACCGGAACACTTCTTGTCAGGCTGGCAGGTAGCCAACACAAAAACAGCTTACCGGGAATTTAAGATAAAGCTTTGTACGTTACGAATATAACGAATAAAATTCACAAAACAATTGAATACTAAATTTTTCTATTATCACCAGGCTAATAAACAGATTCCAATCGTGAACGGATTCAATTCAGGTCCACGGCCCTCTTTGAAAAAAGATGTAAAATAATAGGTTCCATAAAGGTTTATCGCTCTATATCCAATCCGGGTTGTTGCACCGCACCGGAATGGACTAATATTGAAATCGTCATGATTCTTCATTTTCTCTCCGTCAAGTTTTACCTTGGTGTGAGACCCGAGTTTTAATCCTCCCAGGAGCCCACCGGAGATATAGAAACCTTTGTGGTGACCTTTCATAGGAACCTGAAATTCCATCATTATCGGCACAGTAAGAAAACATGTCGAGAGCTTTGACTTTGAAAGTCCCTGTTGTTCCAACTCAACCGGACCGACCATGCCATTATTGTTTTCCAGGGTAATTGCGTTTGAGAACCTGTAATCGTTCAGAGTAAGCCCAAGACCGGTAACAAGGCCAATATTTCGCTTTTCTTTTTGAATGCCGATATTATACTGGAGAAAATTAATGCCCACTTCACAGGATTTGTTGTGATTCAGATCCATGAAATTGGGCGAAAATCCACTATAATTAACATTCGCGAAAGAGTTAATCCCCATCTCAAAACCTGCCCAGTGACCTTTAAACTTTGGACGATGGCCAGTCCATGCTTCAAACTCCTGGTCATCAAGATGTTTAAATTTAATATCTGATTTATGTCGTCCATCAGTAACAATCAGTGCTTCACGACCAACCCTAACCTTGACTGTATCGTAATAATGCCCGTCCTTGACGTTTACTGCGTTGTTCCCGATTTTCACATCTGTACGGTTGCCGTTCTCAACAACGGTCACCATATTCTTGCCAAGAGCCTTTACCCGGACAGTATCCTGGGCTTTCAAAGCGGTTGAAAGGGTAAAGCAGGTAATCACTAGCAAAATAAACAGTCTTTTCATCTGTAATTAATTTATTTTTAATGGTTCAGATGGAATCGAAGATCATCGAAGTTAATGCCACTTGTGATATTTCCAGTTCGGATTTTGATCTCTCTTCCATGGCAATTCCATCACATAAGATTTTAAATTAATCTAAAAGACGCGCAATCAAATTGAATGTTGCAAATCGTCATAAAGAATAGCGTTAAAAATTACTTAATCCTTATCCTCATCATTCCCGGCTGAAAAGAATGCACTATGAACAGGAGCTGGATAATGAGAATTTATTCCGTGTACTGCGCCCCAAAGAATAACATTAAACTCCTCATCAGGGACTCTGTCTTCCTTGTTGAAATTAAATTTCTCGCTCATCTGAGATAATTTATTTACAACGGTATTTTTCAGGTTTAAATCAACAATATTTGGTAATGAACGAAATGGTGGATGTGAAGCAGATTGCTCAAAGCATCTCCATAACGGTTCTGCAGATGCATCGTACTGGCTCATTGGGGGTAATCCCAATATAAGTTCCATTGTGCGTAATATTGAGGATGTCGAATACATTGTATGATCGACAAACCCTTGCTTCACAAAGCCTCCAGCAACATATGCCGGTGACCGGTGTGCATCCACATGATCCGGACCATTTTGAGCATCATCCTCCAAAATAAAAATTGCAGATTCATTCCAGATCGGAGATTTACTGAGGTATTCAATGAAAAGGCCAACAGCAAGATCATTATCAGCGGCAGAGGCAAACGGAGTCGGACTGCCTAACTTTAGCCCCGCTGTATGATCATTTCCAAAGCGAATTGAACTGAAGCGTGGAATCTGACCTGCCGAATACAACGAGTCAAAATCATGCTTCCACATCCCAAGCCTCAACGTATCACGCACACTCAAATCAAATCCCGAATAATTGTGACAAAAGTGGTCTTTTAGCGATGGGATATTTGGGGTATCTGAATCGGAAATAAACTCACCGTATGTTCGGTAGGATACTCCGAATCTTTTGCAATAATCCCATAAAAATCCGTTTTTGTTATTTGCAATTTCGATACTGGCTTCTCCTGGATATGTACCTCCTCTGCCTCCATAACTTGTAGGCCAGTTTTTCTCAAGGTAATCAGTGGCATAGGCCCCCATGCTCCAGTTATGGCCATCGGCACTAACCTCACCATCGACATAGAAATTATCGAGCAAAACAAATTGCTTGGCCAGGGCATGGAGGTTAGGGGTAATGTTCTTGCCAAAGAGGACAAGGTTAGGATCTCCGTTGCCTTCAGGAATATCTCCCAATACCTGGTCATACGTCCTGTTTTCCTTTATTACGTAAAACACATACTTGATAGGTGATTGATCGCCTACTCTTGAAGGGATGGAATTTCCTTTCTCGCCTGTTGTCAACATCTCTTTCTCTTTGGAATAGCGCGTATTTTTATAAACTGCCTGAGAATAAATACTTAACTGTTCTGATGTTGGGGTCGAGATTGCCTGAAGCGTACCTGTAAAGAGCCCTCCAATGTATTGAACCTTAATCTTCTTCTTAGTCCCTTTCTGGTAAACCACATCGTCCCGCTTATTTGTAGGATTCGGACCGTTTGGATTTGCTTTTGAAGTCAATCCCTTTCCGTTGGTGATAAAGATCCTGTCTTTTATTACCCTGACGCATGTGGGGTACCAGCCTGTAGGGATAA
Organism: uncultured Bacteroidia bacterium; assembly: GCA_903859795.1. Taxonomy (GTDB): domain Bacteria; phylum Bacteroidota; class Bacteroidia; order Bacteroidales; family Prolixibacteraceae; genus JAAFHB01. The sequence continues at coordinate 1,030 of CAIOOC010000326.1, read as the reverse complement.
ATCCTTTGCTTTTGCTTATACCCGGTGTACTGACATCAAAAACAGCAAGACAATTATTGTCAGCATTGGCGATGTACAACATTTTTTCGTCATCACTCAAGGCAATACTATTGGGTGTTGATCCTGACGGGGCATCAGGATAAAGAGCTGAATTAAGAACTTCTATTACCCTGTTTTGATCGACAGAGATAACAGATACTGAATTATCGTTTGCATTGCTTACGAAAAGATATTTGCCGTTGTGGGTTGAACAGATATCATTCGGATTATCTCCTACCGGGATCCAACCCGTTATATTTTGACTTCTGGTATCAAATGAGATAACCTTGTCGCAACCCCAGCAGGTGATATACAGCTTATTACAATCACCTGATAACAGACAGGTATAACCTTCACCACCCAATGGAATTTGTTTTTTGACCTTCTTTTCCTTTAAATCATAAATATATAGAGAGAATTGTTTTCCTTGGTAACTGCGTAGAGGATCTGTTTTTGGTCATCAACCGCTATTCCGGCAATCGAGATTGGATTAGGCCACCGTTTTCCAAAGATGAGTGTATCCTGAGGAATCAACTTCTTCTCTTTTATTGCATACCGGATGATCCAATTATCATTTCCTCCTGAAGCATACAATGACTTTTCATCTGCCGAAAACGTGAGGCCGAGCCAACTTTTGGCAATAATTACCGAATCGAGTAAAACCAAACTTTCTGAATCTATCAGGTGAATACTTTGATCACTCTGTCCGTTATTAGTCACCGCAAGCATTTTCCCTGAGCGGGAGACTGCAATGTTTAAAGGGAGGTCTCCAACGGGTAACATTTTACCGACAGGTGTCAAATTCCACCCGTTAGGCAATGAAACGCGGTTTGATTCAATCTCTTTCAGACTTTGTCCATATGACCTGATCACAGGAAATGATAAAAGAAGCAGGCAAAGTGAAGTAATGAAAGTTTTAAATTTCAAGGGTATCATAGGATTATTTTTAATTGACCAAAGAATTGTTAATCACACAAGGCGACAAAAAACT
>CAIOOC010000325.1 GCA_903859795.1 uncultured Bacteroidia bacterium | reverse complement strand
GACAGTGCATACAAATACGTCTAACCAATCTTTGAGCAACAATTAATTCAAGAGTTGAGGCTAACAAAAATGGTTCAATGCCCATATTGAGCAATCTTGGAATTGCTGTCGCAGCATCATTGGCATGAAAAGTAGATAGTAGTAGATGCCCAGTCAAAGCAGCATTCACTGCGATTTCGGCTGTTTCCGTATCTCGAATTTCACCGACTAGTACTATATCTGGATCTTGTCGCACAATAGAACGAAGCCCTTTTGCAAAAGTTAAATTCGTTAATGGATTTACTTGTACTTGGTTTACCCCCGTAATTCGATATTCGACTGGATCTTCAATAGTGGTAATGTTCACCCTAGGACTATTTAAGGATCGAACCAGAGCGTATAATGTAGTACTTTTACCAGCCCCAGTTGGACCAGTAACTAAAATCATACCAAAAGGTTTTCTAGCTGCTTCATTTATTATATTTTCATCATCCTTAGAAAGACCTAAATCTCCCGTTTCCAATCCCCTGACATATTCTCCCAATAAACGGATTACAATTTTTTCTCCATCGATCGTCGGAATTATAGAAATACGCATATCTATATATTTTTTATCTTTTTGTTGGTAACGAATCGAGCCGTCCTGAGCTCCATAATGTTCATCGATACGCAATTTACCTTGCACTTTTATACGGTTTAAAATATTTTCGTAAAATTGTTTTTTAATACGTCCTGCTTCTTGCATTACTCCATCAATACGAAAACGAATAACAACCTCATCGGTTAATGGTTCAATGTGAATATCAGAAGCATTTAAATTAATAGCATCTCCAATAATTTCATCAATTATTTCAGGGGCAACACGGGTATTTCCTTCAATAATTTTAGAAAAACGAGTCTCTAATGGTTTCTGATAAGCAACAAAAAGGTTCGTAATAGATTCTGGTAGTGCATAAGTAATGGTAATCTTTTTTTTCTTGAAAATAAGTTCAAGTGCTTTTATGCCAGTTTCGGCAAATAGTTTCTGGTAGACCTCTTTTCGTAGGAATCTGTTTATTGAGCTGAGAATGTCTGGTTCGTCATCAACAAAAAGGATAGTAATCTTGCTATCGTTTATCATGGTTATTTTTTGCTTGATTGTGCTTGATCGGAAGCATTATGGTAAAAACAGTACCACCCTCTTTCGGACAATGAACGCTGAGCCTTCCGGCATGCTTGTTGACAATGATGTCATAGGAGATGCTGAGCCCGAGTCCCGTTCCGTATCCAGGTTTTTTTGTGGTGAAAAAAGGCTCGAAAATGTGTTCCTGGACTTCCAGCGGAATGCCTGGCCCGTCATCGGCTATGGAACAATAGACAAAGCCGCTCTCTTTCCAAGTATTAATGACGATTTTACCGTTCGATGTTTTCATTTGTGACACAATAGCGTGCGCACTGTTGATAATCAGGTTGAGAATGACCTGATTGAGCTGCTCCGGATTGCATGGTACCAGCGGCAACTCCTTAAGGTTTGTTTCAATATCAGCACAATAACGGTATTCGTTTCGAGCGATAATGAGCGTGTCTCGGATTCCCTTGTTAATATCGAAAAGAACCTTCTCTTCAAAAGCGTGCTTGTAGGCGAAGTTTCGCATGCTGTTGATAATTGTTGT
>CAIOOC010000324.1 GCA_903859795.1 uncultured Bacteroidia bacterium | reverse complement strand
GAGATTCAGGAATTACGTGTTGAATTCTATAAAGATCTTCTAGTCCCGGGCGAACTTAATAATGTTAATCCTGAACTTGAGAAGGCAAGCAGAGTTGCTGATTTTATTGAGCTGGGGGAACTGTTGGCGCGAGATGCACTTAACAGGAATGAGTCATGCGGCGGGCACTTCAGGGAAGAATCTTCAACCGATGAAGGCGAGGCTAAACGTGATGATGAGAAATTTGCCTATGTTGCTGCGTGGGAATATAAAGGAGTCGATGCCGAACCTGTCCTCCATAAGGAAGAGCTGGTCTTCGAAACCATCCACCTAACGCAGAGAAGTTATAAATAAATGAATCTCCTTTTAATAGCTCATATCTAATATTCTATAAAATGGCTGATAAAATTCTCAATAAAATATATGTGAAGGTCTGGAGGCAAAATAATGCAAAGGCCAAAGGCCGCTTTGAGACCTATACTGTGGAAAATATTTCACAAGGAAATTCATTCCTTGAAATGATGGACATTCTTAATGACCAGCTCATTCTCGGTGGAAAAGATCCTATTGCATTTGACCACGATTGCAGGGAAGGTATCTGTGGAATGTGTTCTCTCTATATTAATGGTCATGCACACGGTCCTGATACATTGGTGACAACCTGCCAGCTTCACATGCGAAAGTTCAGTGAAGGTCAGACAATTACTGTTGAGCCGTGGCGAGTCGGTGCCTTCCCCGTTATTAAGGATGTGATGGTTGACCGAACAGCATTCGAAAAAATTCAGCAGGCAGGTGGCTTCGTTTCCGTAAATACCGGAGGCGTTCCTGATGGAAATACACTCCCTATTTCTCAGGATGATGCAGAGGAAGCGATAGATGCAGCTGCATGTATCGGCTGTGGCGCTTGCGCGGCAACGTGTAAGAATTCATCTGCAATGTTATTTCTTGCATCCAAAGTATCCCAGTTTGCCAAATTACCCCAGGGGAGGGTAGAAGCTAAACGGCGAGCCAAAGCAATGTATGCAAAAATGGATGAACTTGGATTTGGAGGATGCACCAACACGGGTGCCTGCGAATTGGCATGCCCCAAAAGCATTTCAATTGCCCATATTGCAAGATTAAACCGCGAATACCTTAAGGCAAAGCTCTCTGATTAATTCATTATCAACAATATAATAACAGAGAAGCACGGTCCCAAAACCGTGCTTCTCTGTTATGAACTTAAAGTAGTTGATAACTCTTATTTTTTATGTCGTGCGAATGATCATTAAAGCAAGAAAATGCATAAATTCGCACCAGAAGGACAACTAATGTAAAACTTGAGAGAATGCCATACAGACGACTACCGAACACCGATCAGGCAAGATTAAGAGCCCTTCGTACAGCCATTATGCTGGCCCAGAAGAAGGAAAGTGAGGATTTAGCCTTCTCTGCAAAATCATTAAATAGGCTTAGGGCATTTTACACAAATTTTGAAACAACACTCATCCATCATAAACTGGCCAGAACACAACAGGAGAAAAGTAGTAACGCCTATCTTGAAACTGTGAGGAAAGCACGTTTATACCTGTCACATTTTATGCAGGTTCTCAATTTTGCCATTCAACGGGGCGATATGAAATCTGCTGTCAGAGAGTTCTACGGATTTAATGATAAAAAATCTCCATCACTGATTATGGACTCCGAGGTTCTGGAATGGGGTAAAAAAATTATTGAAGGTGAACATAAACGTGTTAGCCATGGTGGTAACCCCTTATACAATCCTTCAATCGCACTTGTAAAAGTGAAATTTGACCAGTTTGTTGATGCTTATCACTTTCAAAAAACGTTGCAAAGCAATACATCCAGATGGACCTCCAAAGTTGCTGAATTAAGGAAAGAGGCAGATGAGATCATCCTGGACATCTGGAATGAGGTTGAGGAGTATTACTCAGGCTTGCCCGATGATGTGAAACGCGAAAAGGCCATCGAGTATGGATTGACCTACGTATATCGGCCAATGGAACGGATTAAAAATGATCCTCAAAAGGTCTCAAATAATGTTTTCCTTAACTGATGGTTCAGATTTGAACCTGGGAAATTAAGGGATAGAAGTATAATTTTAATTTTAATTGGAAATAGAAAAAGGGTAGATATCTTCGGTTATCTGCCCTTAATCGTTTAATTAGAAATATTCTAAAGAACTATATTTTAATACGGGATAGGAATTTTTGATCCTGTATAGTTATCAATTTGAACACTGGTACAACGAGTACCGGCATATCAATAGATATAAACAGCCCGAGAATGGGCAATGTTGACATATATCAATTTCTAATTGATATCTATTCGTATATTACATGATTAATATCCCTTTTCATCAGTGAACATGTCAACCTTTGTTTCTGACTTAATAATTGGAGTGTTCGTATTTTTACCCCTAGAATTATTCACGATAATGTTCGGTTTTTCTGAATCT
>CAIOOC010000323.1 GCA_903859795.1 uncultured Bacteroidia bacterium | reverse complement strand
GTTGTAGAGATCAGCCCGCATATTGTAGACGAGATCATCCAGCGAAACGCCCGTGGCATTCAATTCTTCCTCGGAAACAAACGCAAACGAGTTTGAAATATGCAGTACGTTGCCGTAGTACATGTTCACGTTCTGCGCGTCGGTGGTAAAACCGGCCCAGTCAACATTTTCGGCTCCAAATTTACCGAGTGGGTAAACAAAGTCAAAGTAAGTTGGCGTGTTTCCTTTGGCGGGGCTGTACAAATCGCGTGGCTCCAGCAGCATGTGTGCCGCTTGTAGCTTTGCAATGATAGCGGGATCACCAATAAATCCGGCGTTGGCGGTAGCCAGCAGTGGATTTGAATATTGGTGCCAGGACGTGGATCCTCGAGTCGTCTGTAAATTTACGTAATACATCCAGTCGACAGGAGCTGTGTAGTCGACCATGTTGAATTTTGTCCTGAAATTTGAATACCAAAGGTCCTGATAATTTGGAGGAAGCATCCATCCAGAAAAAAACATCAACGGGTGGTTTGCATTTCCAGCATCTGGTACCAGGTTTGTTTCGGGTGTTGCGTATATGTCGGGTAGGTTAGATTGCCCTGCGTAGCGTAAAAGTGCTTTAACGTCAGGGTCGTGTTGATGGTGCCATCTCGTTTCCCAGTCATTACAAGTATCGTCGTCGTCGTCCCAACCTACGCATACCTGATACGGATCCACATCGTACACGTGCTCGAATTCCGGGCATGTGCTGTCAGCGTCTCTATTGCCAGTACAAACTTTAACCAGCATAGAGTTTTTGGTGAGATCGACACCTTGAAGAGGCAGCATTTCCGTGAACGTATAGTTCAGCAGTTCTGCATACCTCATTGAAACTTCCGCTTTCTTTGCTGCAAGCCCTCCTTGGGATGCAGAATCCGCAGCCTTAGTCACCTCTCCCGGCGCCCGTTCCGTAATGGATTGGTACGTCGAAATTGACGAAAAGGTTGCGATAACGAAGAAAACGGCTGATATGCCCATGAATGCACCAGCTCCGGAATTTGCAGCAAAAAACGCCGCAATGATAAGCCCGGTAACAAGGATAGCCAAAAACACCAAAAATGGTGCCCAGTCGGCTGCCCCACGCCAGAGTGCCATGGATTGATTATATGTCTGAGTCCAGACATATCTTAAGCTCGAGTTTCCTGATACCGTTGTGTCCGCCATAGTTGCCGGAGAGCACGAAACAGCAAGGAAAATGAGCAATCCTAGGATCGCATAAATCCTTCTTTTCTTATCTTTCATTTCTAGTCCTCGATTCTATTAAGATTTCAAAGTTCTTGGGGCTTATAGTAACATAGTGATGGGGAGTATTCAACCTGTAGTAAGCGTTCTTTAACAACTTAATTTCAGGCTTATATTGACCTATATTAATGCTGGTTAGATGGACTATTTTACGTGTACAAACTTATTTAGGTATCTGAAAGGTACAATTGAAAATATCGAAATCAGTCCTACTATCAAAGGAATAAACCTAAGCGCTGCTGTTTGATCAAGTAATGCTACAATTGGTATCAGTGCTAAGCCCAGGCATCGACCAAAATTATAACTAAGCTCACTATCGCAAATAAAAGCGTACTTACTCTTTCCTTTATCTTCTTCATCCATTATCCCCATGACAACGGGGTAACTTAATGGTCCATATAGGGCATAAGCAATTGTAAAAGCGCCTATATATAAAAGTACTGCGGCAGGTCCAAAGTACAGAGCTAGTATTAATCCACCGAAAATACTTAAAATTCTACCCAAGCTTGCCATTTTCCAGACTTCTCTACTCGCTCCTTTACGGCCTACTAAGTAAACACAAATAGCGGAAAATAGTGCTGTACTTGAATTTACCAAACCAAGAGTTCCTTCTTTTCCTACGAGTACCAATACAAGTACGCTTGGTATTACAAACTCCGCTCCGGCAGCGATATTGGATAAAATGTTGTAAATTCTTACCATTTTCCATTTCTTGGTTGGTTTTTGAACTATTAATTCTTCATGGCCATTCCCTTGAACATTAATGCCTTGAAGTATAT
>CAIOOC010000322.1 GCA_903859795.1 uncultured Bacteroidia bacterium | reverse complement strand
TCTCTGTAAGTTGCTTGTAGGTGACATGATGATCATCGACCCATATATTCTGAATAATTATTTTTAGCTCGGGCAAGTTGTCCTTTCCGTTTAGGATTTTTATAATCCGTTCAGGTGTAGTGACGTAAATATTTCCATGATTGTCACTTACAGGTGAATTCGCTGAGAAATATTCATAACCGTTGAATTTGTTATAAAACAATAATGTGTCGATCCTTGCCCCACCCAATTGACTTAACGGAATTTTATTTAATCCTTTGTTTGACCCTACATATAAATATTGCTTATTAAATTTTAACCATTTGTAATTATCACCAGAAATTTTACTGTTGCTTTCATTAAATGTCTGGATAACCATTGGTTTTCCGTCAAACCCCAGATGAAAAAGATTACCGGATGATGATGTGCACCAGACATCACCATTGTTATCAATATCAATATCGGTGATGGAGTTATCAAGTTTTGAATTTATTGAATTTAAACAGAAAATATCTCTCCCCTTTACCGTGTATAAGCCATTTAGGGTTGAGGCACAATAAATGATGTCCCCCTTTCTAAGTACTTTAAGGATATTCTTTACTGGATTGATATTGGATGATTCAATTGGCAAATTATCAATGGAGTCTTTTGCAGATTGGAAATATCTGATAGGCTGTCTTGGCACGATCCACAGAAATCGTCCTTTTTCATCTTTGATAAACTTACCACTTGTAATTGGAAGATAGGTTTTTAAATCAAGAAATGAGACTGTCCCTTTTGAGGTAAGAAGGTAATTCTCTTTGAGATCAAAATTGAAATTCAAAAGCTCTAAGGGTTTACCTTTGTTTAATAGTTTATTTAATTGATATTTAGAATATTTAGTATTGCCTTGTTTTGAAATGTAACTGTTTTGCATTCGTGAGATAATTCCGTCAAGCTGTTTTCTGTCATATAGCAATTTCCATTTCCCATCATTGATTTGCCACAAATGGTCATCAGTTAGAACATAAATAATATCATCAAGGATCTCAAAATCTTTGATCCTGACTTTATCAATATTATTATAGACTTCAAAAGGAGAATCATACAGGCAATATAGCCCGATATCAGAACAAACCCAATTAACCTTAGTTTCCGGATCATAAATCAGGTTGTTTATCGATGGTGATCTGAGATTATACGGACCCAGCGATAGTTCGCAGGTCAATAAATCCACAATATGAATTCCTGGCATGTACATACTCTCAGCCCAACCACCCAATCCTAATTTATGAGGCCCAAGCGGACAAATTGACCAGGGAATGAATAGATTTTCTGTCCTGGCAAATTCAATATACTTACCGGTTTTTGGGAAGAATTTATAGATGCGTGATCCAAGATTTGCGAAAATAGAATTGTCCATAACAGTACATCCATAAGCAGAACTTCCGCCGATAATGTTGGATATTACTGACTCTTTTGGCTCGCTATCATTAACTTCTATCTTATATAACCCCCCCCCGTCATTCGGTGATTGAACAGTAAAATAGATGATTCCATCAAATTCAGTAATCGCAAGAATAGATGACCTGGAATCCAGAAGATTGGGTTTTGCAAGATTAAAAAGGGTTGAATCCTTCAGCCCAAATATCCCATAGTCAGTTCCAATAAACAGAATCTGATGTTTTACACTGTAGTATAACTTTCGGTATGTATCATTAAGGATTCCAGAAACATGAAAAGTTTTTAATACTACATTATTTTGGATAACAGCAAGTCCTCCAAGGAAACAGCCTGCAAAAATATGGTCTTCGCCGTCATGTGCAACTGCTCTGACAAGATTGGACGGTAAACCTTGCGGAATTCGAAAATTCCTGAACTTTTCTCCGTTATATTTAGATAATCCATCTTTGGTTGCAACCCATAAATAACCGCGCCTGTCTTGAGTTATGTCAAACACATCATTATTTGCAAGCCCATCATCTTCGGTAAAAATAAAGAATGGTTTCTCCTGGGCCTTTGTTAATAAGGGTAACTGAAGAGTTAAAAGGAGAATTAGCAATGATTGAGATATCACAAATCGGAATATGTAAATTCCCATAGCTATTGTATGCGACCTTAAAAAACATATTCTATA
>CAIOOC010000321.1 GCA_903859795.1 uncultured Bacteroidia bacterium | reverse complement strand
GGATTTATCTACCTGAATAATGGCTATAGCCTGATCAAGGATTGTTCTGTCGAGCATATCGCGGCAACCTGGAAAATGAAGGAACAGAAGCTTGTTTTCCGCGAGGAACTTAATCCGAATAATCCGGAGATGAATATGAGGTTTTATCTTTTAAAAGGAAGTGCAAACGATGGACTGGAATTGGCTAACAAGTTAAATACGTGGCCTTCATATAGTGTAACGTTTTCAAAATCAGGAATTGGTTACACCAAGGTTTTACCTGATTCAATGTAAATTCTTCAGCCCATAAGTATGAAATTAAGCCCTGTTACTTTAAAATTCACACGTAACCATTTGATTGGAATTCGGTATGCCGGGATTGGCCTGACATTTATACTCATTAGTATGGCATTCACCCTCTCGGCAAGGGAATACAATATCACTTCGTATGGCGCCAAATCTGATACAACTTACCTGAGTACCAAAGCAATCCAGTCAGCAATAGACGAGTGCAGCAAAAATAATGGTGGGATAGTCATTATCCCGTCAGGAAATTACCTCTCCGGGACACTTTATTTCAAAAGTAACGTTACTATTCACCTTGAGAAGGGCGCCACTATTTTTGGTAGTACTTGCTTGGCAGACTATCCCGAAAATCTTCCGGACTATCTGTTTTTCAGGAAAGGAGAAGTGAAGCGGGCCCTGTTCTATGCCGAAAAATGCACAGATATCGCCATCGAAGGTGAAGGAATGATTAACGGACAAGGGAAATTCTTCGTTGTTAAGAGTGGCTTAAAGGCCGATTCCTATTCGGTGAGACCCTACCTGATTTGGATGATTCAATGCAAAAATATCCGTACAGAGGGTATTAAACTTCGGAATTCAGGGCTCTGGATGCAACACTACCTGGCTTGTGATCAGCTTTATATTCATAACATTGATGTGTTTAATCATTGCAATAAAAACAACGATATGATCGATGTGGATGGGTGCCATGATGTGAGGATATCCGATTGTGTGGGAGACTCTGATGATGACGGGATAACCCTGAAAAGTACATCCGGCAGAGGGAATGAGAATGTCGTGATTACAAACTGTCTTCTGAGCAGCCATTGTAATGCATTGAAAATGGGAACTGAGTCGAATACCGGATTTAAAAATATTGCGGTTTCAAACATTGTGATAAGGCCTTCGAGTGTAACTGATCACTCAATGGAAGGTACTCCCAGGGGACACACTGGAATTGCCCTTGAATTGGTCGACGGAGGGATACTTGATGGCGTAGTGATTTCAAATATTCGTATCGATGGCCCAAACTGCCCAATCTTTATCCGGCTCGGAAATCGGGCAAGACCATATTTTGAAGGAGAGAAGATCGATCGTACCGGTGTTTTGCAGAATGTTTCGATAAGCAATGTCATAGCTACAGGAGCAAATATAACAGGTTGTTCAATCACGGGAATTCCCGGCTATCCGGTCCGGAATATATCGCTTAATCATATCAGCATAGAGTTTGAAGGTGGGGGCACAAATAGGGATTTCAGCCGCGAAATACCCGAGAAGGAGAAATCCTATCCTGAAGCTGACATGTTCGATATTTTGCCCTCCTACGGCTTTTATATAAGGCATGCCGAAAATATTCAACTCTCAGATATTCAGCTAAAAACAAAAGAAACTGATCTCAGACCGGCTTTAATGCTTTCAGATATCAAAGATGCCTTCCTTCAGAATCTAACTCTTTCCGGCAATTCAAATAACATTTCAGATATTTGCCTTGAAAAGTCAGAGAGAATATCAATCAGTAAATGCCGGATCCTTGGAAATTCAAATAACCTTGTAAATTGTAAAGGTGAAGGAAACTCAAACATTATCTTATCTAACAATGACCTTACAAATATAAAATCGCTCTATACTCCAGGGCAGAAGCCTACAGATGGTATAAAGGAGTTTGGAAATTTTAAATAAGGTCTTATCCGATAAGTAATAAATCACGCAATCCGCCAGCTGGCAGAGCTAAACCGCAAAGCTTTATTTATTAGCGACTTAGCGTCTTTGTGTGAGATAAAGAGTCAAGAACTC
>CAIOOC010000320.1 GCA_903859795.1 uncultured Bacteroidia bacterium | reverse complement strand
TACTTAAAAAATTAGATTCTTATTCAAAACGCGTAAAAATCTATTTTTTGGTATTTCTGATTATAAATTCTTGTTTGCCTCAGCGATTACCTTACTACCAAAAGAGCTTAAATAAACCTTTGTCGTGGATAGCTCTTTATGTCCTAGTGCCTCACTGATTACGTCCTCAGAAACGTTTGATTCTTTCAATCTCATTGCGTAACTGTGACGGCTAACATAAGAGGTCAATTTTACCCCTTCAAACTTCAAACCTTTGGCCAAACTTTTCAAATGAATATTAAATTTCTTGTTCCGGTTCCTGATGTGTTCATAAAGCTGATCCCCTTCATAACCTTCAATTGAGACAATTGGTAAAAGGTGTTCACCAATCAAAGGGGAGTTTAATTTGAACCAATCCAAAAGGCTCTGGATCTGTTCGGAAATTTGAATGAATATAAACCTTGCTTTGCCCTCAGTCTTTTGCCTTTTGTAAACTATGCACCTTTGACCACTATCAAACTTTATTGATTCGTTTGTAAGTGCTGCCATATCCACAAAACTCATTCCCTGGCAGTAGTAAGAGAACAGAAATAAATTCCGGCTCCAATTTAACGGATATGTTTCGAGCGTTACAGTCTTTAGCTTATCCAGGTATTCACCTGGCAAATATCTCTTTTCTGTTTCCTCAGTCAGTCCGGCAACTGAGTAACCATTTTTACCAAATGGGTAGGTAGTTTCTGAGGCCTCCTTATTTGTTATTGCTTTATTCAGTAGTGCCCTGAGTGCCCTCATATAATACTTAATCGTATTGTTAGCGCACCCCCTTTCACTATACAGGTATTCGTGAAAACTATTGATATACTTCAAATCGAGTTCACTAAAAACTAAATTCCCAAATTTGGGATTATGAAGTTTAAGCATATTCAAAGTATTTTGATAACAGATTTTATTTCCAACGTGTCCGGCCTTGTCCAGTTTTTCAATATGTTGGTTAAAATACTGTTCCACTCCTTTTTTCTCCGTCCGGTTTAAAACAGCCTGTTCAAATTGGTTCAGTGTCCAATCTATTCTCTTTTCAAAAAAATCCTTTAAAACATCTTCGCACCTCTTGTCATAAACATTTAACGCTTTGTTGTTTTGTTCCCTGTCTGGGTGAAGGTATCTTTTAACCCTTTTACCATCTGATTGAATAATCCACTTTTCAACCTCAAATAATTGATATTCACTATTCCATTGTTCGGGTATGGCGGTAAATGGCAAAGCGAGCTTTTTAGCCTTATCATTTTTTCGGATTATCAATACTACCGGGTAACTGCCGTCTTTCCTTATTCGGGTCTCTGAGGCATCCAGTTTGAAATTATAATTCTGCTTTTTCATAGTTAAAAATTCTTTGTATCGGATTTGTATCGGGTTTTGTATAAAACAATCAATTTTGACCTATTTTTATATAATTGATATACAATGCAAATATAATCATTTACAAATAAATAGCGTTATATATTAATGTATTTTCCACGTCTGGGGGGCGAGGGGTCGCAAGTTCAAATCTTGTCACCCCGACGGATTGAAAATTTAGCCATTGTAGATCAAGTGTTTACAATAGCTTTTTTCATGTGGTAAAAATAATGGTAAAAGTGTCCTCGAGTTGATCTTCGTTTTGGGAATTAGTAGTATATTTTAAACAGGCCCAAATTTTAATTCTAATTGGACAAAATAGACAGGTTCGAATCCTGTTATTTTTTATTATTCCCGCTTTAATATTTTTTTGAACTAATAAATTCCTATGCATTTAAGCCTTTGTTCACGTGTTTCCCAAATATCACCGATATAGCAAGCATCCAGATATTCTTTCAAAGTTTGATCGGTTGTCCAATCGGGCTCGGTTAGATCCCATGTTTTTAATATATGTGATTTGGTTAATCTGATTGGCTTCTCACCCCTGCCAGTCTTATCAATCCACAATAAATATTTTTCTAAGCCTTTTAGGAAAGGGGCAGCATCGGCATGATTTTCGATCAAAAACTCGGCAATGACCTCTTTTAAGATTTGTTTTAAGTCATTTCTATCATCCATGAGTATTGGTTTAATATAAATACGTAAAAATCAAAATTTAAGCCATCGTAACTACGAAAAATTAAAAAGCATTGAATATCCTTTAAATAAAAAAAATCCTGAGCCTATAAGACCCAGGATTTATCGAAAATTTACCAATAAATATCCGGTGCATTACACTCATGATTTTAAAAGTAGTTTCTGTAAAAATTGATTATCATCAAGAATTCATAAGATACCGCATATTGCTTTCTTTATCAGCTATTGAAACTTGCTTATTCCTTATTAGTTCATAAAAGCCTTTGTTACTAACAGCAACATGAACTTTAATGTAGCAAACGCCACATTTAGTAGCAGTCCACCGAAAGCATGTATTATCCCAGGTAATCGATGCCGATGAAAAATAGCCCTTCCTGTCATTATAGATATTTCCTGAATCATCTTTTCTTTCGATAGTCAATTTTACTTCGTCAGTGGTATCCAGAATATTAATATTCTGCATCAGATACTTTTTGAATTCCTCAAATTCCTGCTTATCGTAGTAACGTAGATCAGATTGCACATAAAATATGTATTCCGGTGTAATCCGAATGTCTCTGGAGTAGCCATTTTTATACTCTATCGTGCAATTTTCATTGGCGGAGAACCTTTGATCGAAATAGTATTTTACAATAAATGTATCATCGGGATATTCTCTCGAGATTTCATAAATAGTTTGAGGCAGTTCCGAATAAATTGCTGAAAAATGTGCGGAATCTCTATCTACCATAAAGAATTCCCGCCAATTATTTTTAACAAGCTCGCTATCCCTGGCTACCAATTTAGTGTTGGTAGGACAGGTTATAACCATATAATAATGTTTATCTAAATTTAAACTTAGCCTCGAACCAATAAATATCTCAGCTACATTATCTAAAGGATAATTGTAAAATTCAACCGGATCCATTACACAATTGCCAATAATTTCGCCAAAAGAGTCTAGGAACCCAAATAATTCATATAAAAGAAATTTGGGGATGCTCTTTAAAAAGGAAAGAAAAACATCCTTGTTTGGAATGTCATACCTTGTTGAATCCATCATTCCCTCAAGATTCTTCGATACTAAATCCTTCAGTTCTATGGGTCTTGTAGCATCGGTCCAGTTATGTTTACAAAGGGTATGCAATGCCAGCAGCTGACGCGATGTAAATTTCTGAAAATATAAGTCCTCAATAGTATTCCAGACATTTAGATAGAGTAATTTATAGGTATAGTAGTCATCATCGACATCTTTATTATGTTTGATGTCTTCCGAAAGTTTCCTATTCAATAAATGAAGTGCATCGCTTAGAATGTACTTA
>CAIOOC010000319.1 GCA_903859795.1 uncultured Bacteroidia bacterium | reverse complement strand
CTGTGTCAAAACCGATAATTGGCTGATTACTCAGGTATTTTAGGGCTTTATCAAGGTCTTCCGGATTTTCAATTACATGAATTTCTCCCTCAAACGAAGAGAGTGGCAGTTCAGCCAGTTCGTCGTTTGAAATACTTTTTCTCAGTTTGCTTAAACCCCCTGACATATCGTTAGTTGTTTGGTCATTGTTGGTAATAAAATTTACCATCTCATTATTCTTTTTTTATTCAACCGTATCTTCCGTTTCTTCAAGATCCGAATCCCCATAGACCAGATTGTGAAGGGCCCGAAGTCCGTTTACGAGCCGTTGTCCCCAGAATTGTTCAAAATTATTTCTGCATTCCCAAAGTGCATCATTCATAACTTCAAGTGTTCCAATTCGATACGACAATATGAAATCTTTTAAATCCTGATAAATGTCAGTAATATTTTCTGAAATACTCGCTTCCAAAGGGTCAACGCTATACTGAATAGAAGGATCAAAAACCTCATGATAGGCATCGAACTGTCCGAATTTTTCTTCCAGCTTATGAAGTATGAAGTTATAATCCTCTTCAGTTACATATTTCTCAGGCGCATCATCTGACATTTCGATATCGGGAACAGGGAGTAAAACTGCCTTCAAATATAAAAGCGGAAATAATTTCTGTACTTTAGTAATAAAACTCTTTCGCTGAAACTGATCAACAGCCTCAATAAAAGAACAATACTCATTGGCAACTGTGGCAAATTCGATAACATTTTTCGAATATATCACCTCCGAAAATGGTTCTTTACTCATTTAATATACTTTTCTCTGGAACAATACCCTGCAAAGGTAATCAAAATCCAAATAAGGTAAGGGGTCCTGTCATTTATTGACTTTTAGCCTGATACGAAAGTTTGCCATTAGATGCAGCTTTCAGTATACCGTTATCAAGTAACCAACGTGAAACTTTAAGAGCTCCGGGCTCAGGTTCATTGATTAATTTGATCATAATCTCAATAGTACAACTTTGATCTTTAAGGATATTGAATATTTTCCCTGATATTCGTTTGAAATCTCCGACACTGATTCCCGAACCATGATCTCCGTTGCACACATCGCACGAACCGCATGGTTCTGAATTGAATTGTCCAAAGTATTCCAGCAGCGCGACGCTTCGGCAATTCAGAGTGCTGGAAGCATAATTGATAACAGAATCAATCTGCGTTTGATATTTCACCTTCCGGTGCTGATAATTATCGGCACTGATGCGAATTCTGGATGTCTCAACTCTTTCAGTTTCAAATAAAATAACCGGAGTTTTCCTGGCAGGAATATAGTCAATGATCTTCTGCTGTGCGAGAAGTTTTAACAATTGATATATTTGTTCACCGGTACTGTTAAACCGCCGCGCAAGCAAAGCTTCATCAATATTCACAAAATCGGTAAAGACACCAGTGTATGATCTGAGGATCAGTTTAATAAATGTATCTAGCTCTGGATTTCCAAGTTGAATCCGGTACAAATCATCGCGTCGGACGGTGAACAGAATACGGGAATAGTTATCCACATTCTCTACATACGAAAGGTACCCCTGCCTTTCAAGAAGTTTTAAACTATGATATACTGCACTGACCTGAAATTCAAATTTTTTTGAAAAGTCTTCGATACGGAAACTGAAAATCCCCCCTTTGCCACTTCCAATTGCAACCGAAAGGTAATTAGCCATCGAGTTATATACCGAACGGATTATTTCTATTGCAGGAAAACTGTCGGTTACCATTTTGTGCAGCCTTCGTTTATCACTATTATTGTAAAGCAGTACTGCGACCGATTTTTTCCCGTCGCGACCCGCCCTGCCTGCCTCCTGGAAATAGGCTTCAAGCGAATCGGGCAAATCGAGATGAATTACGAAACGTACATCGGGTTTGTCAATCCCCATTCCAAAGGCATTTGTTGATACAATGACACGACAATCTCCACTCATCCATTTATCCTGCTTCTGGCTTCTTATCTCTGTTCCCAGTCCTGCGTGGTAATAATCAGAATCAATATTATTCGATTGAAGAAGCTGAGCTATTTCTCTTGTTTTCTTTCTGTTTCTGACATACACAATACCTGTCCCTTTGGCTTTGCGGATAGTGTCTGTCAGATAACCCATTTTGTCCTCCTTATCACGCACCAGATAGATCAGGTTATCGCGCCGGAAGCTCTTCTGAAGTACATTTTTCCCCCGGAATAGCAATTTCTCCTGGATGTCTTCAACCACTTTTTCAGTAGCAGTAGCTGTTAAAGCCAAAACCGGAACATCAGGAAATAATTTCCGAAGATCACAAATTGTAAGATATGACGGCCTGAAATCATATCCCCACTGGGAGATGCAATGTGCCTCATCAACTGTGATCAGGTTTAGTTTCATCCGGATAAGGAACTCCCGGAACTTTTCTGAACCAATTCGCTCGGGGGAAATATACAGAAACTTGTAATCACCATATACCGCATTATTCAGAGCTGTATCAATTTCACGGGCCGACATCCCTGAATAAATTGCGAGTACCTTAATATTTTTTGACCTCAGATTTTCCACCTGGTCTTTAATCAGTGCAATTAAAGGGGTAACGACTAGACATAATCCCTCGACAGAGAGGGAATAAACCTGGAATGTAATTGATTTTCCGCCACCTGTTGGCATTAAGGCCAGGGTATCCTTCTGATCTGCAACAGACCGGATGATCTCTTCCTGAAGCGGGCGAAATTCATCAAATCCCCAGTATTGCTTTAATAGTTGATGGAATGGACTCATTGTTGATACACTTTCTACAGTATTTAATCCCTGAACGTAATGAAAATCTATTTTTAAACTATTTCTTAATTTGTACCGTAAAGTTATTCTAAATCGGTGAATTCTAAGGCCAGT
>CAIOOC010000318.1 GCA_903859795.1 uncultured Bacteroidia bacterium | reverse complement strand
CACTCCTCATGTGCCAGGGTCAACATTGCTTTTTAACCTGGCTGGCATTAACAATCAGTCCAAAACTGCAAATGGGACCATGAAAGTGAGATTCGTGAATTCAAAGGGGCAAAGTAGTTCAGAACAAACCATTCCCGTGCAATTGAATTCATTTGTGCGAACCGATATTCCAGTTTCAATGAGGCTGCCGGCCGAAGTCGGAGGATATATACTTGTCGCCGAATTCAAGCCCGACAACGGGACTAAAGTCTTAAGCAGACGATTTTTAAAGATTGGACAGGCATCAGATTATTCGTTTTACAAATTAAGCCCGTTTGAAAAATGACACATTTGGAAATTGTAAAATCACCTGTCGATCTTGGTCTTACGAAATTTAGTCTCCTTGGTGCTCCAGTTCAGTTTCAGCAACGGTTTCTGGAAGATATTTGTACGATATTCCGGGATCAGGAGGCAGTGAAGGTAATTCCGCCACAAACGACGGTTTACGAGGTTCAGTCCTGGTTCCCGGTTTCGGAAGGGACTTCCGGCGGATTGTTTTTTGGAACCTCAACGATAATGCCCGGAAAGGTTGGCACTGAATATTTTATGACCAAAGGCCATTTTCATGCCCAATCGGACCGCGCAGAATTTTATTGGGGAGTTCAGGGCAAAGGGGTTCTGATCCTGATGGACCGCAACCGTAAAACCTGGGGTGAGGAGATTTACCCTGGAAGTCTCCATTACATAGGGAGTAATATTGCTCACCGCTTGGCAAACACCGGAAATGAAAATCTAGTTGTCGGGGCCTGCTGGCCTTCAGATGCCGGGCACGATTACGATGAAATTGCTGTCAACGGATTTTCGGCGCGATTGTTTGAAATTGAGGGAGAACCTGTTTTGATAGCGGAATAATGAGCTGTGTAGAATCGCACTGCGGTGCGTCTCTGCCATTAACCATACACGTTTATAAATTAAATTACGATTTTACAAATCATTCATTAACAATCAAATAGCAAGATGGACAAACGATTTAATCAAAAAATAATCAGCCTGTTCGTAATGATGTGGCTGATGGTTTCTGCTTTAATGGCAGACCAGCCTGCTGGTTCAAACCTTGAAATAACCGGAATAAAAGCATTACCCTTTCTTCTGGAGAAAAACAAGAATGAATATCAGCCTCTTCTGGTAAAGGCAACTCTTACAGCCGATTCATGCATTGCCGTTGTTTATAGTGATGACAATAAACCATTTATCCTCCATTTCAAAAAAGGAGAGAATAACCTTGAGGTTCCATTGAAAGCAGTAACTGCTGATAAAGTGATTGCAGTACGTATTGAGTCAAAGGAGATGCTTCCATATGAGACTAAAATTACACTTCGTCCGGTTAAGAAACTGATTTGTTATCTCCTCCCCCACTCTCATACCGATATTGGCTATACCGAGATCCAAACAGCAATTGAAGAAAAACAGGTGCAGAATCTCGTTAAGGGGATTGAAATCGCCAAGAAGACCTCCCAATATCCTGCAGGTTCGCGGTTTGTGTGGAATGTAGAAGTTGGCTGGGCCGCCGACCTATATCTTAACCGGATGAATGAGAATCAGAAGAAGGACTTTCTTGATGCAGTGACCAGAGGTGAGGTTGCCCTGAACGGGATGTATCTGAACGAATTAACAGGGCTTTGCAGACCTGAAGAGCTATCTCACTTATTTAAATTCTCAACTGAGTTGGCAAAAAAATGCAACGCACCTATTACAGCTGCGATGACCAGCGATGTACCTGGTCAGACCTGGGGAACTGTAACGGCTATGGCCCAGGCAGGAATAAAATATTTCTCCACTGCCCCAAATTATTTTGACCGTATCGGTGACATCCTGGTAAAGTGGGAAAACAAACCATTTTATTGGGTCTCACCATCTGGAAATGAGAAAGTTCTGGTTTGGGTTCCCCTGAAAGGATATGCACTTTCACATACGATTGGAAAACTTTCATCCGAATTTGTTGGAAAGTTTGCCGCCCAATTGGATAGTACAAAATATCCCTATGAGATCGCTTATCTGCGCTGGAGCGGTCACGGAGACAATGCAGAACCGGATCCCGAAATCTGCGAATTCATAAAAGACTGGAATTCGAAATATTCCTACCCAAAATTTATTATTTCATCAACCAGTGAAGCGTTTGAGGCCTTCGAAAGAAAATTTGGAAGCCAGCTGCCGAAAATGAAAGGCGACTGGTCACCATATTGGGAAGACGGTGCGGGCTCTTCAGCAGTTGAAACAGGTATGAACCGGGCAAGTTCCGATCGGCTGTCACAAGCCGAAGCTATCTGGGCAATGAAAAACCCCAGAAGCTATCCATCATCTGATTTTGAGGCGGCCTGGAAAAAAGTACTCCTCTACTCCGAGCATACCTGGGGTGCCTGGTGCAGCGTAACTGATCCTGAAAACAAAATGACCAAAGAGCAATGGGAAATTAAACAATCGTATGCCCTGGATGCTGACAAACAATCCTCACAACTTCTTGAGAAAGCTCTGATCTTAAACAACAAAACCGGTACCGGTTCATCAATCGATGTTTATAATGCGAATTCATGGAAACGGTCGGAAGTAATTCTGGTTCCTGCCTCTTTATCTGCAACAGGTGACCGGGTGACCGGAAGCGACAAATTGCCTGTCGCATCTCAACGACTTTCGACCGGTGAGCTGGCTATATGGGTGAAATCGCTGCAGCCTTATTCATCAAGGCGGATGCAAATATCAACAGGTAAAGCCTTCTCGGATGGATCAATAAAAGTTTCAGGGACAACAATTGATAATGGATTGGTCACTGTCGGTATCGATCCTAAAACAGGGGCTATTGCAAACTTAAAATCCTCAGCAACGAATAAAACTCTAAACCTTGTCAATAGCAAATCAGGTTACGGATTGAATGACTATGCGTTCCTGGAATCTGATAAAATCAACGATATCAAGAAGATAGACCATGTAAAGATCTCTGTTAAAGAAAATGGACCTTTGGTGGCTTCGCTGCTAATTGAGTCGCAAGCCCCGGGATGCAATAACCTTAGTCGTGAAGTATGCCTTTTTGCAGAACAGGAGCATGTCGAATTGGTCAATATTGTTGATAAGAAACGGGCAGAAATAAATCCCAATCCGGGTGACTGGAAATTTGCTCAAAAGGGTGGAAAAGAGAGTCTGAACTTCGCTTTCCCGTTTCAGGTCCCCGGGGGAATTGTGCAAATAGATCTCCCTTATGGCGTAATGCAGCCTGAGAAAGATCAGATTCCGAGTGCCTGCAAAAACTGGATTACTGCCGGAAGATGGGCAGATGTCTCTAACAAGGAAATCGGTGTTGCACTTATTACTCTTGATGCTCCTCTTTTCGAAGTGGGTGGAATTACGGCGGTGATGTTAGGATCGCAAACAAATCCGGAAATCTGGAGAAAACATATCGAATCAACACAAACACTTTTCTCCTGGGCCCTTAACAACCACTGGGGGACCAATTACAGGGCATACCAGGAAGGGAACATCACTTTTCGTTATGCGCTCTGGCCTCACAAACAATTCAAAGCATGGGAAAATTCAAAGTATGCAATTGGCTTAAGTCAGCCTATATTGGTAAAACAGGCATCCGAAAACAATGTGATTTTGTCCGGAATCTATCCGGATCAACCGCAGGTCATCGTCACCGGATTCAAGCCTTGTGATGATGGCGAAGGATTGATGCTGACACTGTTCAATTCTTCATCTGCAAAAGTTATTACCAAACTTATTTCGGGTAATTACCCTCTAAAACAAGTATGGAAGAGTAATTCGGGTGAAGATAAACTTGCACAGATAAGCAGTAATATTGAGCTCCCTGCCTGGGAAGTTATTATTTTAAGAATTAAGTAGTTATGTATTTTGTGAAATATAATATTCCATTTTTGACCTGTCTAAATCTCCCCTATAGTGGAGACTTCAGATCGACTTACAAATTAAGAAATCAATCAACCTTTAAACAACTATAAATGAATCCATACGTTATAATGATTTCCGTCATCGCAGCATTGGGCGGACTTTTATTCGGTTTCGATACTGCAGTAATTTCAGGAACCATTAATTTTATTCAGCCCTACTTTGGGTTGTCTGAAGCAGGCTTGGGCTGGACAGTAAGCAGTCTGTTGTTTGGTTGCATCGCAGGTGTATTTATTGCAGGGAAGGCGGGTGATCATTATGGCCGCAAGAAAGTGTTGATGTTGGCGGCCATGTTATTTTTTATTTCAGCAGTGGGGAGTGCCTCTTCACATGAACTTATCTATTTTATTGCTGCACGAATCCTGGGAGGTCTAGCCGTTGGAGTTGCATCTATTCTTTCTCCAATGTATATTGCTGAGATTGCCCCGGCCAAATACCGCGGATCTTTGGTGTCAATGAATCAGCTTGCGATTGTTGTTGGAATACTTGTCGCATTTTTTACCAACTATCTCCTTGTCGACACCGGAATAAATAATTGGCGCTGGATGTTGCTGGTGATGGCTGCCCCGGCTATTCTGCTGTTTTTTAGTTTATTTCTGGTACCTGAAAGTCCACGATGGTTAGTCGCTCGTCAAAGAAATAATGAGGCGCTGACAGTTTTAACTAAAACCTCAGGAGCAGAGTCTGCCGGCAAAGAATTGCTTGAAATCGAAGAGACCCTCAAAATCCATAAGGAATCGGTATTCCGCGATTTAATGGCACCGAAAATAAAGCCGCTTATATATATCGGGATTATCCTGGCGGTCTTTCAACAAATCACGGGAATCAATACGATCATGTACTACGCTCCTAAGATTTTCGCGAGCCTTGGTGACTCAAATCAATCAGCTTTGCTTCAAACCCTGGCTATTGGATGTACAAATGTGGTTTTCACATTTATTGCCATTGCGTTCATCGATCGCTTTGGCAGAAAATTGCTTCTGCTCATCGGGTCAGGTGGAATGATGCTTTTTCTATTTGGATTGTCCTCTTTGTATTTTATGAAACAAACCTCAGGCATCATGGTACTTGTTTTCATTTTGGGATATATTGCCTGTTTTTGTGCTTCCTTGGGACCTGTAGTCTGGGTTGTAATTGCCGAATTATTTCCGAACCGGCTTCGAAGCAAAGGGATGTCTGTTGCCATTATTGCGCTTTGGATTGCCTGCACGATTGTTTCAATTGCGTTTCCAATTATGCTGGAAAAGCTGAGCGGCGGGATCACTTTTCTGATTTTTGCAGTGATCTGTCTTGCCAATCTGTTGTATGTCTGGCGGTATGTTCCTGAAACCAAGGGGAGAACACTTGAAGAGCTTGAGCATATACTGACTAAAAATTTGTAGTGATGTGATTGCTATTTAAATACTGGTTTCAGAACCAATCCATCTATAATCATACCTTATGAAAGACGCTGTTTTATTTTTCTCTTTTATCATTTTATTAAGCAGTTGCAAGGATACGGTAATTCAGAGGCAGGACATCAGTTTAAATGGCACCTGGCAAATCGCCAAAACCGATTCAATGACTGACATCCCCGTTCAATTTAACTCCAGGATAATAGTACCAGGGCTTGTCGATATGGCTATGCCGGTAATTAACGATAAGAATAATGCCTATAATAATTCTGTTTATTGGTACAAACGTCACTTTTCATTGGATGATATTACTGTTCCTGTAGTTCAACTGAAGATCAATAAGTCGGCTTATCAAACCCGGGTTTTCGTAAACAGCAAGCTGGTTGGTCAGAATGCGCGCAGCTTTACCCCATCTCTTTTTGATCTGAAACCCTTTCTAAATAAAGAATCGAAAGAAAATGAGCTTGTCATCGCTGTTGGATGCAGGAATAATCTTCCTGACTCAGTAGCAAACGGACATGATTTCGAGAAAATAAAATATATTCCGGGAATTTATGATGATGTAAAAATTACACTTTCAGGATTTCCATTTATTTCGAATGTTCAGGTGGTGCCTGACATTTTAAATAAACACCTTCGGGTAGTCGCTGAGATCAGAACTAATTCTACGCCCGGGGATATGGATATCAAATATATTGTTCGTGAAAGTGTTTCAAAAAAGGTGATCGCTCACGGATCGTTGTCCTCATCAAATAAATCCGGAGTTGCACTCCAAAATGCAGATTTTACTGTAAACATGGCCGGATGCAGGTTATGGACACCCGAAGATCCGTTCCTTTACGATCTGGAACTTTATACATCAGCAGATAATACAAAAACCAGGTTTGGAATGCGTACGTTCTCTGTCAGCAAGGATAAATCGCTCTTTTTACTGAACAACGAACCCTATTTTCTGCGGGGAACAAATGTTTGCATTTTCCGGTTTTTTGAGGACCCGGAAAGAAACGGGCTGCCATGGGATTCAAAATGGGTTACAAAATTACATAGCCGGTTTAAGGAGATGAATTGGAACAGTATTCGTTATTGCATCGGATTTCCGCCTGAAAAATGGTACGAGATAGCAGATAGCCTTGGTATGCTGATTCAGGATGAGTTTCCTGTCTGGACAGGAGGGAAAGGAGGTTTTGAGAAAATTCAAAAAGGGATCACTTCAAAACAGCTTGCCGCTGAATACCAGGAATGGATGCGTGAGCGATGGAACCATCCTTGTGTTGTGGTGTGGGATGGGCAGAATGAATCGGTGAACGATACTACAGGCAAAGCAATAACAATGGTTCGTTCACTTGATTTATCACGTCGCCCGTGGGATAACGGGTGGGCTGCCCCGGTAAGTGAAAATGACGTCATCGAAGCACATCCATATTTATTTTTTCGATACTTTGATGGAAAAAATCCTTCTGCTGAAGGTTATCTTAAGGATTTATTTTCAACAATTCGTATGCCGGATAATGATCCGAATGAGCACAGTCCAAAACAGAACCGCCAACGTTACCTGAATCCGGTTATTTCAAATGAATATTCCTGGCTCTGGCTTAACCGTGACGGTACCACTACAACCCTTACAGATCGCCTGTATCGGGTAGTTTTCCCCGATGCAATAACTGCAGATCAAAAATTTGAAGCATGTGCCAGGAATACAGCAATACTGACCGAATACTGGAGGGCTTACCGTAAATGCTCAGGGATTATGCACTTTTGCGGTCTGGGATACTCACGCACTGAAAATCCCCGCGGGCAAACCAGTGATAATTTCAACGATATAACGAAACTGACTTTTGAGCCTCATTTTTTAAAGTATGTGAAACCTGCATTCAATCCGGTTGGTCTCATGATAGAACTTTGGGAAAAATCTTATTCACCCGGCTTCGAAAAATCAGTTCCGGTTCATGTGTTCAACGATACTGGAGAACAATGGAATGGGGCCATCAGATTTACAATGATTAATGGGGACAAGATCCTTTCGGCTCAGAACATCCCGGTCATACTAGGTAAATACGAAAAAAAAGTGATCGGATTTAAAATAAAATTGCCCCGGGTAAAAGGAAAATACCAGATGGAGGCTGAGATTAAATATAAAGGTGAATCAGTTATAAGTTTCAGAGATATAAATATTGAATAAAGATGACAAATAGCTATTTAAAAGGACAATCAGAATTTAATAACCTCCCTGTTGTGGAGGTCAAGAACTGTCAATACCAGGTATCCAATGGATGGGACGACATTTGTTTAAGGCTGAATAATGCAATAAAAGCAATTCCGGCAAGGAAAAAAATCGTTGTTGTCGAAACCTACCAGGGCGTCATTCATGAAGAACTGATAACTAATCTTCAGAATGGATTAAAACCTGACCGGTTTATTCAGTCTTCTGATTATATGTTACCCGAGGAGGAAATTAAAAGACTGACATTTCCTGATGTAACCAATGACCGCATTTTTGGATTTCTGACCCGCCTTACTATGAATCAGTATTTCTATCCGGTCAGATTGAAAGAATTCAAAACGGAGCTGGCATCATTATCTGATGATGTGATATTAATTTATGGCTACGGAGCCTCGTTACTTTGCCCATACCCTGACTTGCTGGTCTATGCGGATATGGCCCGCTGGGAGATACAACTGCGCATGCGTAAACATCTGGTAGATAATGTTGGAGTAAAAAACCGCGACACTTCAGATTGGATGCTGCTTTATAAACAAGGCTTTTTTGTCGACTGGCGTGTTTGTGACCGGTTAAAGAAGACTTTATTCGACAAGATTGATTTTCTTCTTGATACCAATAAAATCGATGAGCCAAAACTCGTAGAAGGAAAAGCTATCCTCGAAGGAATGGAGCTTGCAATTAACAAACCGTTCAGTGTAGTCCCATTTTTTGATCCCGGGCCTTGGGGCGGTCAGTGGATGAAGGAGGTTTGCAATCTCGATCCATCGGCTCCTAACTACGCATGGTGTTTTAACTGCGTTCCGGAGGAGAACAGCCTTCTTCTGAAGTTTGGGGATGATGTAATTGAAATCCCTTCGATTAACGTGGTATTCCGTCACCCGCGTGAATTGTTGGGTGAGCCTGTTCATGGTCGTTTCGGCGATGAGTTTCCGATACGTTTCGATTTCCTCGATACGATGGAGGGAGGCCACCTGAGCCTTCAGGTTCATCCGCTTACAGAATACATCCAGGAGAATTTCGGGATGCATTACACCCAGGACGAAAGTTATTACATGATGGAAACCGGAGATGATGCGATTGTCTACCTTGGTTTAAAGGAGGGTGTTGATCCCGAAGCGATGATGGCAGAACTGGAAGCAGCTCAGTCTGGAGGAGAAACCTTTAATGCCGAAAAACATGTACAAACATGGCCAATGAAAAAACACGATCATGTTCTGATTCCTGCAGGGACAATTCATTGCTCCGGGAAAAGTAGCATGGTCCTCGAGATCAGTGCAACACCCTATATTTTCACATTCAAACTTTGGGACTGGGGCCGTTTGGGAATGGATGGGAAACCCCGCCCTATCAACATAGAACATGGCAAAAAGAATATTCAGTGGGATCGAACCACTGAATGGACCCGGAAGAATCTGGTCAACAATATTCAAATAGTAGACGAAGGTGACGGTTGGATCGAGGAGAGCACCGGTCTGCATGAACGCGAGTTTATCGAAACCCGGCGCCACTGGTTTACCAGGAAAGTGGAGCATAATACAAACGGAGGAGTTCATGTCATTTGCCTGGTTGAGGGTGATGAGGTGATTGTTGAAAGTCCTGAAAGTGTCTTTGAACCCTTTGTGGTGCATTATGCCGAAGTGTTTATTGTACCTGCCAAAGTTGGAGCATATACCATTCGACCATTCGGTGCGGGTGAAGGGCAAAGGTGCGGGACGTTAAAGGGGTATGTCAGGTTTTAAATAGTTTGGGAGGCTAAAAATAAATTAATGAAGTAGTTGGCAATAGTGTAATAATTTTGTAATTTGTAGATAGGTTTGACAGTTGGGACAGTTTAAATGTCAACAAAGTCAAATTTGTCCAAAGAAAATTAGGATATTACGTTTCAATAAAAATGGATAAGCAATATAATCCCGATGGTTTTATCCCGAAACATGGCGGTTACGAGAAATTGATAACTTATCAAAAATCGGTAATCATTTATGATGGAACTTATTATTTTACAAAAAAATACCTTCATCCCTATGACCGTACAATTGACCAGATGGTGCAAGCCGCTCGATCAGGAAAACAAAATATCATAGAGGGCAGTATGGCTTCCGGGACTTCAAAAGAAACAGAGATTAAGCTCACAAATGTTGCCCGTGCCTCGCTTCAGGAACTTTTAGCCGATTACCAGGATTTTCTACGTGTAAGAAAGCTGAAACAATGGGATAAAAACCATCATTACTATGCTCCTCTCACAAAATTACTGACAAAGCAGGATGCTAATTATCAAACCTATCAAAAAGGAATTGAAAGCCCTGACCCTGAAGTGTCTGCCAATGTGATGATTGGATTAATCAACCTCACTACTTATTTACTTTCAAAGCAGATTCAGACACTGGAAAAGGAATTTCTCACTGAAGGCGGCTTGCGCGAAAGAATGTCACAGGCAAGAACTGATGTCAGAAAAAACCAGAAATAAAAAAATAAACCAGAAGAATTATTTATATGATAATTAAGCTATTATGACTTTCTATCCCGGCTTTGACATCCGCCCAACTACCAACCCAATGGGTTTTGAATACGGCCCGGGAGTATTCGGACCTGTGGTTGAAAACCGCGTACTCGATTCAATCCGTACAAGCCTCCTCGACCCCAGCTGCTCAGGACCTGATCCAGTCTATTCCATTGCCATGGATGTCGGTAAATCTGAGCACCTTCCCAAACTAAAACAACATCATTTGTTGTATGGAGTGGTGACTTATGCTGCCGGCCGTTTGGGCAATGAACCGGTTAGAAGTCAGGGGCATATCCACAGGATTTCTCCTCACTCAGGCTGGTCTACCCCTGAGGTATATGAGATCTGGTCCGGTAAAGCAATTATCTATATGCAGGAATCAGCCAACGATCAACCCGGACGCTGTTTTGCAGTTGAAGCCAACCCCGGTGACGTGGTCTTAGTCCCGCCATCGTGGGCACATGCTACTATCAGCGCTGATCCTCAGCGACCACTCACTTTTGGCGCATGGTGTGACCGCGAATATGGTTTTGAATACGATGAAGTTCGAAGGCATAATGGGCTTGCCTGGTTTCCTCTGATAAAAGAAGACGGAACTATCGGCTGGATTAAAAACCAGAATTACAAAGATTGCACCCTGATTGTCAAGCCTCCTGAGACATACCACCAACTGAGTCTTGAAACGGGCAAGCCTATATATACGCAATACGAGGAGAATCCTGAAAAATTTCTTTTCGTCCCCAATCCTGAATTAGTCGAGTCAGTATGGAAAAAATTCATCCCCTAAATTACAAACCGCTTCTGTCACCGCTCATCCTTTGGAGCGCACTGAAATCGTCCAGCGTTGTCATATCTCCGCTTAATTCAGTTCCCGCCGCCAATTGCTTAAGAATCCTACGCATAATCTTCCCGGAACGTGTTTTTGGAAGGATCTCGGCAAACCTGATCTCATCGGGTTTTGCAACGGCACCTATTTCGCTGACTACCTGCTTTTTTAACTCATCAATCAATTCGAGGGAGGGTCTTATCCCCGATTTCAATGTGACGAAAACGACCAGGGCACTTCCCTTTATATCATCTGGTCGCCCAACTGCTGCAGCTTCAGCAACCATGGAGTGACCAACAAGAGCGCTTTCAACCTCAGAAGTCCCAATACGATGTCCTGAAATATTGATTACATCATCAAGACGACCCAGAATCCAGAAATAACCATCACTGTCCTTCCTTGCTCCGTCACCTGTGAAATAACTACCTGGTATTTCAGACCAATAAACCTCCTTATACCGCTCGTTATCACCCCAAATCCCTCTCAACATTGATGGCCAGGGTTTACGGATTATCAGGTTTCCCAATTCATTATCGGGAACCGGTTTACCAGAATCATCCACAATTTCGGCCTGAATTCCGAAGAACGGGAAAGAGGCGGAGCCTGGCTTTGTCGGCGCAGCTCCGGGCATTGGTGAAATCATGATTGCCCCGGTTTCCGTCTGCCACCAGGTATCGACAACAGGACATCTTTTGTTACCGATCACTTCACTGTACCAAAGCCATGCTTCGGGATTGATAGGTTCACCCACTGTCCCTAGAAGACGGAGAGAGCTGAGGTTATGCTTCCCGGGCCACTGGGCACCCCATTTCATAAATGCACGAATGGCCGTCGGGGCCGTGTAAAAAATGGTGACTCCATATTTTTCAATGATCTTCCAGAATCTGTCAGGTTCAGGAAAGTCAGGCGCACCCTCATAAAGCATAATTGTTGCACCGTTTGCTAGCGGACCATAGACGACATAACTATGTCCGGTAATCCATCCAATGTCAGCAGTACACCAGAAAATATCGCTATTCTGAATATCAAAAATATACTTAAACGATAACTTGGTTTCCAGAAGATATCCTGCTATAGTATGATAGATTCCTTTGGGCTTGCCTGTCGATCCGCTTGTATATAAAATAAACAGTCCGTCTTCGCTGTCGAGTGATTCGGGTTGACATTCATTATCAACATATTCAACCTGTTGGTGCCACCACAGATCTCTTCCTTCTTCGATATGAATATCATTGAATGCCCGACGATGGATGATTATTTTTTCGATAGTTGTGGCAATCCTAGCTCCATTATCATCCTTTAATTTCAATGCTTCATCGACATTCTTCTTTAACTGAACAAGGCTCCCCCTACGATAACCTCCATCTGCCGTTATTACAATTCTTGCCTGACAATCATTGATTCGTTCGGCAATGGATTGTGCACTAAATCCGCCGAAGATAACCGAATGTATCGCACCAATCCGACTAGAGGCAAGCATTGCAATCACTGCCTCTGGAGTCATTGGCATATAGATGATTACACGATCTCCCTTTTTTACTCCATTACGCTTCAATACGTTTGCAAACCTTGATACTTCATAAAAAAGCTGGCGATATGTCAGAATACGTTCTTCCCCGGGCTTGCCTGGTGACGCAGGCTCACCTTCCCAAATTATCGCGGCTTTGTTTGCGTAATCTGTACCTAAATGCTTATCAAGGCAATTGTAACAGGCATTCAATTTGCCCCCCGAAAACCATTTGGCATCAGGCAGATTCCATTCCAGAGTATGAGTAAATGGCTCAAACCACTCAATATGGGTTCTGGCCTGTTCTGCCCAGAAACTTTCGTTGTCGTCGATTGATGAACGGTATACCTGATTGTATGTTTCGAGCGAATTTATATGAGCATCGCGAACAAAATCGGCGTGGGGCTCAAATACCTTCTCATCCTCTTTCTTCAGTTCAATTCTGGCAATATGCTCAAGACCGGAAGTAATCAGCAAATCTTTGACAAACTGGTTGGTTTTGACTATCGAGAAATTGTCTTTATCGACCATTTTAGCCGCTAAATAACAGACTCTCAAAAAGGATGATGCAAGGTAAATAACATCTTCCATGTCAAAAACGATGGACATAGAATCATCTGGAGAGCCCTTCTT
>CAIOOC010000317.1 GCA_903859795.1 uncultured Bacteroidia bacterium | reverse complement strand
GATCTTTCAAAACCAGTGTCCGGGAGATCCTGGCAGATACGGTAACTCCTGTTAGTGTTTACCTTAAAATGCGCGATATTTTTCCAAATGCGCTGTTACTTGAAAGCTCCGATCATCACAGCCTTGAGAACAGTTATTCCTTTATATGTCTAAAACCAGAAGCCTCGATTGAAGTTGCGAAATTTAATATGACCTTTAAATACCCGGATGGGCAGGCAGAAACCGGAAATATAACAAGGGCAGGTCAGCTTGCCGAAGAGATGGAAGCGTTTTTTAATTGTTTTAAGGCTGAAAACCATTTGCCTGAACTACCTGCCAACGGATTTTTCGGTTATGTGAGTTACGATGGCGTCCAATATTTTGAAACAATAAAATTCAATCATCCGGTTAATCCGGCATACGAAATCCCTGAGGTTCATTACTCTTTTTATCATTACATTATTGCAATCAACCACTTTCAGAACAGGATCCAATTGATTGAAAATCTTTTTGAAGGTGAGACCTCTTCGTTGAACAGTATTGAAGATTATCTGACCAGTCGCAATTTCGCAACGTTTTCATTTGAACCTGTTGACGGGGAAAGTTCAAATATAAGTGACGACGAGTTTAAAGCAATGGTTAGTAAAGGTAAAGAACACTGTTTCAGAGGA
The DNA here is from genome assembly GCA_903859795.1 of uncultured Bacteroidia bacterium. Lineage (GTDB taxonomy): Bacteria > Bacteroidota > Bacteroidia > Bacteroidales > Prolixibacteraceae > JAAFHB01. The sequence goes on along the minus strand of CAIOOC010000317.1, from coordinate 9,207 downwards.
GATGTTTTCCAGATCGTTTTGTCCAGGCAGTTTGAGCAGCAGTTTTTGGGTGACGATTTTAATGTTTACAGAGCTCTACGGTCTATAAATCCTTCACCCTATTTATTTTATTTTGATTACGGTAATTATAAAATATTCGGTTCCTCGCCTGAGGCTCAACTTCAGATAAACCAACGAAAAGTATCGATAAATCCTATAGCAGGGACGTTTCGCAGAACCGGGAATGACGAACAAGACCGCTTGCTTGCCGAAAAGCTTTCGATAGATCCCAAAGAAAATGCTGAGCATGTGATGCTTGTTGACCTTGCACGCAATGACCTGAGCCGTAACGCCGCTGATGTTAAAGTAGAACTATTCCGGGAAGTTCAGTTTTATTCCCATGTGATTCACCTTGTTTCAAAAGTCACCGGGACCTTGCCAGCGGGATCCAACCCAGTCCGGGTAATGGGAGATTCTTTCCCGGCCGGAACACTGTCAGGGGCTCCAAAATTTAAAGCTATGGAACTGATCGACAAGTACGAAAATCAGAACCGCGGTTACTATGGTGGGTGCATTGGTTTTATCGGTTTCGATAATTCTTTTAACCATGCCATTATGATCCGTTCGTTTCTGAGTAAAAACAATACATTGTTTTATCAGGCGGGAGCTGGTATTGTTGCGGCTTCTGATGAAGAGAATGAATTGCAGGAAGTTGTAAATAAGCTTGCTGCACTGAAAAAGGCGATTGTTATGGCAAAGGGGATAAAGTAATCATTATTGGTCTTTAAAAATTAAACCACTTAAATATAAAACAAGATGAAAATATTAGTTATAGATAATTACGACTCTTTTACATACAATCTGGTACATGCTTTAAAAAAGTTTGAAGGTGTTACCGTAGAGGTCAGAAGAAATGATGAATTGGCTGAGGATGAGCCGGACCTTTATGATAAAATTGTATTTTCACCCGGACCCGGACTTCCTCAGGAGGCAGGATCAATGCCTGATATCATCCGAAATTATGCAGGTAAAAAACCAATGCTTGGTGTTTGTCTCGGCCATCAGGCTATCGGCGAATCTTTTGGAGGCACGTTGGAGAATATGAATGATGTTCTGCACGGAATTGCAACACCAATTACAGTGGTGGCCAAATCGTATCTTTTCGATCATATACCTGAAACTTTTGATGCCGGCCGTTACCATTCCTGGATAGTAGAACGGAAATCACTGCCATCGGTTCTTGAAATTACCAGTCTTGATAAGGAGGGAAGAATTATGTCATTTCAGCATAAAAGCTTTGATATACAGGGCGTTCAATTTCACCCGGAATCGATTTTGACGCCAATCGGAGAAAAAATACTAGAAAACTGGGTCAGACATTGAAAACCAATATTTTTACTCTATTTCTAATAATTTCAATTTTATAATATTATGAAAGAGATTTTAAATTTCCTTTTTGAATTCAAAAGGTTGACAATACTGGAAGCTGAGGAAATACTCACGGAAATTACAAGTGGGAAACATTCAGATGCTGAGATTTCAGCCTTCATAACCGTATTCAATATGCGGACGATAAGTATCGATGAATTAGCCGGTTTCCGGAATGCTTTATTAAAGACCTGTATACCAATAGATTTGTCAGGATATAATACAATTGATTTATGTGGCACAGGTGGTGATGGTAAGGATACGTTCAATATCTCAACATTATCGGCATTTGTGGTTGCCGGTGCCGGAGCTTTAGTTGCCAAACATGGTAATTATGCTGCGTCATCAGGTTGTGGTTCATCGAATGTTATGGAGTATCTTGGCTATAAATTTTCGAATAATCATGATCGGTTACGAGGTGAACTGGATGATTGCGGTATCACCTTTTTACACGCTCCATTGTTCAATCCGGCTATGAAAAATGTTGCACCTGTGCGCAGAGCGCTGCGTTTAAAGACCTTTTTTAATATGCTTGGGCCACTTGTGAACCCGGGAAGGCCACAAAATCAAATTGTAGGTGTTTATAGTCTCGAATTGGCACGGATGTATAATTATCTCTACCAGAAGAGTAATATTAATTACGCAATTATCCATAGTCTTGATGGTTATGATGAGATCTCACTTACAGGCGATTTCAAAGTGCTTATAAATAAGTCTGACCGGATTCTTTCTCCGTCCCGTTTAGGGATGAAGATTGTCCAAGCTGAGGAATTGGTGGGCTCGGGTGATGTGCCTGGAACTGCTGCTATTTTTACCAATGTTCTGGAGGGAAGAGGAACCGACTCGCAAAATTCGGTAGTTATTTCCAATGCAGCAATGGCTTTGTCAACATACTTCCCAGGGAAGGAAATTGAGGAGTGTCTTGAAGAGGCAAAATCGTCACTTTTGGGCGGGCAGGCTTTTAAGGTTTTCAAGAAATTAATTGCCAGGCAATGAGCACAATTTTGGATAAGATCGTTGCTACTCGTCTTGAAGAAGTCTCAAGACAAAAACTTAGGGTTTCCCTATCTGACTTGCAGGCAAACATTGATTCAAGTGCTGTTCGTAATTCAATGGCAAACAGATTGCTAATAACTGGATCCAGCGGTATAATAGCAGAATTTAAAAGAAAGTCGCCCTCAAAAGGGGTGATTAACGATCAGGTTCAACCCGGAATAGTATCAAAAGGTTATGCTGATTCAGGGGCTTCAGGGTTGTCAGTACTTACCGATAGTAGTTACTTTGGTGGGTCAGATGCCGATTTTATCGATGCCCGCAATGCAAATCCGCTTACTCCGCTACTCCGCAAAGATTTTATGGTCGACGAATACCAACTTTACGAATCAAGGGTACTAAATGCTGATGTAATTTTATTGATTGCCGCAGTGCTTGAAAAAACACAGATTTCTCGGTATACATCGATTGCCCACGAACTGGGCATGGAGGTTCTCCTTGAATTGCACGACGAAGCGGAAATTGAGAAAGTTGATTTACAGGTAGATATGATTGGTATCAACAACCGTAATCTTAAAGATTTTAAGGTTGATATGGATAGGTCGCTCAGGTTGCTTGATCAACTGCCTCCCGAAGCGGTCAAAATCTCTGAAAGTGGGCTAAGCGAACCGGAAACTGTAGATTTTTTGCGTAGTCGTGGTTTTCACGGTTTTCTGATGGGAGAAAATTTCATGAAAACAGAAGATCCGGCGGTTACATGTGCTAATTTTATTTCCAGGTTAAACCATTAAAAGCGAGGAATCAAATGCCTTTGAAAATAAAAGTTTGCGGTATGCGCCATCTTTCGAATGTTGAAGAGCTGGTCGGACTCAATCCTGATTATATTGGCTTTATTTTTTATCCAAAGTCCGGACGATATATCGGAACGGAAATTCCTGATGAAATCCTGAAGATTATTCCTTCTTCAATTCAAAAAGTTGGGGTTTTTGTCGATGAGCCATTCGATAGTCTTGTTGAAAAGTTCTACAAGAATAAGCTTGATTTCGTTCAACTTCACGGCGAGGAACTTCCGCAGTATTGCCAAAGACTTAAAAGTATTAATATTCCTGTTATAAAGGCATTTAGCATTTCGCCTGAATTTGATTTTGAAGTTGTGACACCTTATAATAATGTGTGCATTTATATTCTTTTCGATACGGCAGGTGATTCAAGGGGAGGTACAGGAGTAAAATTTAATTGGGATAAGCTTAACCAGTTTAAGGGGGATACTCCCTTTTTTCTGAGCGGTGGGATTAAACCTGAAGATGTTACTAAGATAAAAATTTTGAAACATCCTAAGTTTGTTGCTGTTGACGTTAACAGTGGATTTGAGGTTCAACCCGGAATAAAGGATATTTCGAAACTTTCAATATTTATGGATGGCATTAAAAAGGGAAATAATTTATAGGCTTATAGGCTGTAGGATTTTCTAACTTTTATTAATTTAAGGGAGAAATTAATAGGGCAAAATAGGATTTACATAGATTAGAATAAAATCCCACAGACTAATAGCCGTTTAATATTAATCATACTTAAAAAATAATATAGGATGAACTATCAGATAGATAACAAAGGATATTATGGCATATTTGGCGGAGCTTTTATCCCTGAAATGATGCATCAGAACATCAGTGAATTGCAAAACTGTTATATGGAGATTCTGGAGAGTGATTCGTTTAAACAGGAATTCAAACAATTGCTTACTGACTATGCGGGAAGACCGTCTCCACTCTATTATTCCGACCGTCTTTCCAAGCAATATAAGACTCATATCTATCTCAAGAGGGAGGACCTGAATCATACGGGCTCTCATAAAATCAACAATACAATTGGGCAGATTCTTTTAGCTAAAAGATTAGGGAAAACCCGCATTATTGCTGAAACGGGCGCAGGTCAGCATGGAGTTGCAACTGCAACAGTTTGTGCCAGGGCGGGGTTAAAGTGTATTGTTTATATGGGAGCAATTGATGTTGCTCGTCAGGCACCCAATGTTGAAAAAATGAAGATGCTTGGTGCGGAGGTTCGTCCTGTCGAAAGTGGAAGCAAAACTCTAAAAGATGCCACTAATGAGGCAATACGGGATTGGATTAATAATCCTGTTGATACTCATTATATTATTGGTTCAGTAGTTGGTCCGCACCCTTATCCCGATATGGTTGCCAGGTTTCAATCAGTGATCAGTGAGGAGATCAGAGTGCAGCTTAAAACCAAAACCGGGCGTGAAACTCCAGATTATGTGATAGCCTGTGTTGGAGGTGGGAGTAATGCTGCCGGAGCTTTCTACCATTTTCTGAATGATCCGGATGTAAAGTTAATAGCTGTTGAGGCAGCTGGTAAAGGTGTTTTTTCTGGAGAGTCAGCTGCAACCACTCAACTTGGCCGTCCGGGAATACTTCATGGAAGCCGGAGTCTTTTGATGCAAACGGCTGACGGGCAGGTCATAGAACCGTATTCAATTTCTGCAGGGCTTGATTACCCCGGAATAGGTCCTATGCATGCGAATCTGTTTGCCACCAAAAGGGCTGTATTTTTGAGCGCCACAGATGAAGAAGCATTAAAAGCAGCATTGTATCTTTCACAAAAAGAGGGAATAATACCTGCACTTGAATCTGCTCATGCTTTGGCAGCACTTGAAATGATTAATTTCAAAACCGATGATATTGTGGTGGTCAATATTTCGGGCCGCGGGGATAAGGATATGGAGACTTATCTAAATTATTATCAATTAATTAAATAATGTTTTACCATTTTTCAATTGCATTTCAAAATAAATTACCATGGAAAATCGACTAACAACTCTTTTCACGAGAAAGGAAAAAAATATACTGTCTATTTATTTTACTGCAGGATTTCCAAATTTAAATGATACTGTTACAATCATTAAAGAACTTGAGAGAAATGGGGCAGATTTAATTGAAATTGGAATTCCGTTTTCAGATCCGGTAGCAGATGGTCCTGTAATCCAACATAGCTCCGAAATGGCACTGAAAAATGGAATGACTATCCGGGTGTTATTTGAACAATTGAAAGGGATCAGGAGAAGTGTCTCAATTCCATTGATTCTGATGGGGTATCTGAATCCGGTAATGCAATACGGAATTGATGATTTTTGCAGAAAATGCAGTGAAATTGGTATCGACGGAACGATTATTCCCGATCTTCCATTGGAGGTTTATCAGGAAGAATACAAGGAAATATTTGAAAAGAACTCTTTAAGTAATATATTTTTAATTACTCCTCAAACCGATGATGAGCGGATCAGGAAGATTGATGCACTTTCGAATGGCTTTATTTATATGGTCTCATCATCATCCACCACAGGTGCCAAAGGATCTGTAGATAAGGAACAAATCACCTATTTTGAACGAGTCCAAAGTTTGAGGCTTAACTCCAGACGACTGATTGGTTTTGGAATCTCGGACAAAACAACTTTTGAAAGGGCATCCACATTTGCGAACGGAGCTATAATCGGGAGTGCTTTTATTAATGCAATTGAAGGAGAAATTTCAATCGAAGAGAAGGTAAACGCTTTTATGCAAAAGTTTGTTAAAACATCTATAATATGAGGTTTTGCCATAATGAAGTTTTATAATTAAAGCTACATTTGCCGCAAAAATCTGAATTAGATGAAAAACAGTTTCTTAGCACTTCTTGTTTGTGTTTTCCTATTTAATGTAAATGTTAACGCAGACGAAGGGATGTGGCTCCCATCGCTCGTTGGAAAGCTGAATATCCAGAAGATGAGCTCCCTTGGATGTAACCTTACAGCGGAGCAAATTTACAGCATTAATCATTCAAGTCTGAAGGATGCAGTAGTAGCACTTGACCATGGTTCCTGTACCGCCGAAATGATATCTCCCGATGGGCTACTTCTGACAAATCACCACTGTGGATTTGGTGAAATTCAGGCACATAGTTCAGTTGAACATGATTATCTCAGAGATGGTTTTTGGGCTATGAAACGTGAGGATGAGCTTTCCAATCCGGGAAAGATTGTAACATTTCTGGTTCGGATGGAGGATGTTACTGATCAGGTCCTAAAGAATGTTACTGGAGATATGGATGATCAAACCCGGTCAGCAAAGGTTCATGAGGCTACTGCCAGGATTGAGAAGGAGGCAAAAGGTGTGAACGGCTATGAAGTGCGGGTAAGAAGTCTTTTCGAATCAAATAGTTACTTTCTTTTTGTTTCCCAGACTTTTAAAGATGTTCGACTCGTTGGTACTCCTCCTCAGTCTATTGGGAAATTTGGTGGAGAATCGGATAACTGGATGTGGCCTCGCCATACGGGCGATTTCTCCATGTTCAGGGTATATTGTTCTCCTGAAGGTAAGCCAGCAGAATATTCCCCACAAAATGTACCCTACCATCCCAAACACTTTTTGCCAATCTCATTAAACGGAGTAGGAAAGAATGACTTTACCATGGTGATGGGTTACCCTGGAACAACCACCCGATATCGAACATCAAATGAGGTGAAGTATACTATGGAGGTTGTTAACGAGGTTAGGATTGCAGCCAGGGATGCCAAGCTATCCATTATTAAAGAGTATATGGCTAGCAGTCAAAAGGCCAGGATTCAATATGCTTCAAAATTTGCACGTAGTTCCAACTACTATAAATACTCTATCGGGCAGAATAAAGGACTGACTGCGCTTAACGTAATAGGTAAAAAGCAGGCCATTGAAAAGGATTTTTTAAAATGGGTGAACCTGACACCTGGTACTACAGCTAAATACGGGCATGTACTCGATTCGATTAATGCTGCATTTACCAGCAGAGATGAGAAAATCGCATTGGAATATACCCGGGAGGCATTATTAAGAGGTGCTGAGATCTTTGGTTTTGCAGCAAAGGCGAGCTCATTAAATGAAGTTTTAAAAGGTTCGGATAACGAAAAAATAAAATTGGCAGCTGCTGATCTTCGGAGTTCTCTGGATGAGTATTTTAAAGATTATGATTCAGATACTGATCAGAAAATCGTTGGAAGTTTATTGAAATTGTATTCGCAAAAAGTGAATCAAAAATATATCCCCGGATTTTTCGGGGAGATTCAGTCAAAGTATAAGGGAGATTTTGATGCCTATTCCAGGAAAATGTTTTCAAAAACTATCTTTGCAGATAAAGGGCGGATGGAATCTTTTTTAAATAAACCCAGTGGGAAAGTGCTCGAAAAGGATATGGCTTTTGTAGCAATGCGCTCTATCTATGAAACCATCAGTGTTATTTCAGGTGATCTGAGAAAAACAACTTCAAGACTTGATAAGGCCCGAAGAATTTTTGTTGCAGGGCTCAATGAGATGAATAACGATAAGTCGGTTTATCCAGATGCCAATTCCACGATGCGGCTTACTTATGGTATTGTTGACGGTTATGCACCGCGTGATGCTATGTATTATGATTATTTTACAACATTGAAAGGTTACACAGAAAAGGGGATTCGCGGTGATGTGGATTTTGATTATCCTCAAAGACTTGTCGATATGTATCAAGCTCATGATCTGGGTCAATATGCGGATAAAGATGGGACATTACATACTTGCTTTACCTCAAATAACGATATTACCGGGGGAAATTCAGGTAGCCCGGTCATTAACGGAAACGGCGAACTTGTAGGAATTGCTTTTGATGGAAACTGGGAAGCGATGAGTGGCGATATTGCCTATGAACCTGAATTGCAAAAGTGTATTAATGTTGATATCAGGTTCGTGTTGTGGACCATCGATAAATTTGCAGGAGCTGGCCATTTGGTAAATGAAATGAAGGTAATCCGTTAATCGCAGGTCTTAAATTCAATGATCTCAAGAATATTTAAGTAATTAATAGTTTAATATCAATGGGAATAGTGAAAGACCGGCAAATAGACCGGTCTTTCAAATTTTTTCTTCAAAAGAATGGGGCAGCAGGAAATTCCGGAAATCGTAATGTATACTGATGGTGCCGCGCGGGGGAATCCTGGCCCGGGGGGCTACGGTGTTGTTTTAATGTCGGGCACTCACAGAAAGGAACTTTCACAGGGATTCCGATTAACGACGAATAACCGGATGGAGTTAATGGCGGCCATAGCGGGACTTGAGGCGCTTCGGGTTGTCCCTTGTCGTGTAACAATCTATACAGATTCGAAATATGTTGCTGATTCGGTAGTGAAAGGATGGCTCTTTAATTGGGTAAAAACTCATTTTAAAGGAAAGAAAAACATCGATTTGTGGAAGCGATTTTTAGAAGTCTACCCCAAACATCAGATTAGATTTATTTGGGTAAAAGGTCATGCAAGTATTCCTGAAAATGAACGATGCGATGAGTTGGCTGTCGCGGCTTCATATCAGCCTGTTTTGCTTGAAGATATTGGTTATCAGCCAGATAAATAAATAGGGATGAGGTTTTATTTATTTCGTGAAATGAAATACATTTGTCAGGCAAAATCTATAGATAATGAGGTGGCTTTATAACTTAGGAATATTTGGTTATTACCTGTTGGTTAGGATCGTTTCTATCCGAAACGAAAAAGCCCGGAAATGGATAGAAGGTCGGAAAGATATTTTCAAGCGGTTGCGTGAAACAATTGTCCCAGGTGAACCTATTCTTTGGTTTCACGCCTCCTCACTTGGTGAGTTTGAACAGGGCAGACCAGTTATCGAAGCAATCCGAAACATCTGGCCTGAATACAAAATTTTGCTCACTTTTTTCTCTCCATCCGGATATGAATTGAGAAAGAACTATCCGCATGCGGACTATGTATTTTATCTCCCTCTTGATACCAGAAAAAAT
>CAIOOC010000316.1 GCA_903859795.1 uncultured Bacteroidia bacterium | reverse complement strand
CTTGCGTTTTTTTGTACAAGAACCTGATAGTCCTTATATTCCGGTTCAAGCGCTTCTCCAAACGCAACTGCCTTGGAAGCAATTACATGCTCAAGCGGACCGCCCTGGATTCCCGGGAAAATTGCTGAATCGAGTAGCGAAGACATCATTTTAAGCTCTCCCTTCTTGGTTGTGAGCCCCCATGGATTTTCAAAATCCTTTCCCAAAAGGATAATTCCACCGCGTGGTCCCCGCAATGTTTTGTGGGTTGTTGAGGTGACAACGTGAGCATATTTCACAGGATTCTCAAGTAATCCAGCTGCAATAAGCCCTGCAGGATGTGCCATATCAACCATTAGAATTGCCCCTATTTTATCGGCAAGGGTGCGCATTCTCTGGTAATCCCATTCGCGTGAATAGGCAGAGGCACCGGCGATGATAAGTTTGGGTAATTCTCTTAATGCAACTTCCTCCATCATATCATAATCCACCAGACCCGTATCTTCTTTTACCGTGTATGCGATCGGATGGTATAATAAACCTGATGAGTTGACCGGTGAACCATGCGAGAGATGCCCACCATGGGACAAATCAAGTCCCATAAATGTATCTCCGGGTTTAAGTACTGTCATTAATACGGCCATATTGGCTTGTGCACCTGAATGTGGCTGGACATTTGCATATTCGGCGTCAAACAGTCTTTTAAGCCTGTCGATTGCCAGCTGTTCTGCTTCGTCGATAAATTGACAGCCACCATAATAGCGGTGTCCGGGATAGCCCTCGGCATATTTATTGGTTAGACATGAGCCCATAGCAGCCATAACCTGCTCAGAAACAAAGTTTTCAGAAGCTATAAGTTCTATACCATGCATCTGCCGCTGTCTCTCTTTTTCAATAATTTCAAAAATCTGAGTATCCTTTTTCATTTTTTATTCTTATGATGGATAATTACAAGGTGCAAATTTACTGTTTCTGAACTAAATCCCACCGATGCTTTAGATTACTTTATCATCAAAGATTTAAACGATTGTTAATTATTCTTCCGAAAAGCGGACAAGTTCAGCGCGATAGGCATTAAAAATGGTTGATTTTGAGATGAAACCGATATATTTTCTATTATTGACAACCGGCAGATTCCAGGCACCACTTTCGCTGAATTTTTTCATTACGTTTTCCATCTTCTCATCTGTAGAGATAATTTCAGGTGGCATAATCATCAGGTCCTTTACCATGGTGGTTGGGTATCTTACCTTATCAAACATAAACTCACGGATGTCATCCAGAAGAACAATGCCGCAAAAGATTCCTTCATGATCGGTAACCGGAAAAATATTCCGCTTGGATTTTGAAATAATCCGTACCAATTCGCCTAAAGTACTGTTTATATTTACTGTCAGAAGATCCGTTTCGATAACATTTTTCAATTTCAGCAGCGTTAATACCGCTTTATCTTTATTGTGCGTGATCAGTTCTCCTCGTTGAGCCAACCGCAAATGGTATAGCGAATGTGGTTGAAGAGGTTTTATTGTCAGATAAGCAGTGGCTGAAGTTATCATCAAGGGAATCAGTAACCCGAATCCCCCTGTAATCTCAGCAATAAGAAAAATTGCAGTCATGGGTGACTGCATTACTCCAGCCATCATTCCGGCCATACCGACCAGCGCAAAGTTTCGAGCAGGAACCAAATTCCCATTGATGTTGAGAATTGAAGAGATGAAAAAGCCGGCCAATCCTCCCAAAAAGAGGGAAGGGGCGAAAATTCCCCCACTTCCGCCAGCGCCGGTTGTTGTAGCAGTGGCAACTATTTTCACAATCATGATTAAAAAGATCATCCCGATTAATATCAGCTTATCATCTTTAAATCCAACAAACAGTGAATTATTGAGTATGTTCGAACCGACGTCAGAAAGTATCTGGTCAATTGTGAAGTAACCTTCGCCCCAAAGTGAGGGAAACAGGAAGACAAATATCCCAAGCATAATACCGCCAATGATTACTCTAAGGTAAGGATTTCCAATCTTTCTGAATCGACCTTCAACAAACAAATTTCCGGTAGTGAACAGGTAAGAGAAGAGTCCGCAGAAAATTCCCAATATTATGTACCAGGGTATATTGGCGACATTGAATGCTTTATCAATCTGAAAATCAAAGTGGTGAGCACTTCCCATCAGAAAATAGGCGAGAGAAGCCGCTGTTGATGCCGAAATCATCAGAGGCAGTAAGGATGACATTGACATGTCGAGCATTAACACTTCGATTGCAAATAACATACCAGCTATTGGTGCCTTAAATATTCCTGCAATTGCAGCTGCAGCCCCGCATCCAATCAATACTGTCATGGTATGGTAACTCAGATTGAATCGCCTGGCTATGTTAGATCCAATTGACGAGCCGGTCAGTACAACGGGAGCTTCGGCACCAACTGATCCCCCAAAACCAATGGTAATAGTGCTCGAAATGATGGATGTGAACATGTTGTGAGCACGCATACGCCCTTTTTTACTGGCGATCGATTCAAGGACCTTTGTAACACCATGTCCGATGTCGTCTTTCACAAAATACCTGACATATAAAACAGTTATCAGTATTCCGATACCGGGATAGGCCAAATATTGATAACTTTCCGAATATGATGTAAAGTTCTGAGTAAGTAATTTACTCAGATGGTGGATCAGATTCTTAAGAATTATAGCTGCAAAACCACTTAGCAAACCGACGATAAAACTCAGTATCAGTAGTACCTCACGTTCGTTTAGGTGCTTCAGGCGCCAGGAATTGATATATATTGCTAATCGATTTAGTTTTTTCATAGTCCTGCAAATTTAGTTTTAATTTGGTTGACTAAATCTGTCTGAGTCAAACTTGTGCAGAAGTTCTTATAGAAATGCTATTCAGATATTGAAAGACGTATAAGTCCCGCTTTTGCCTTATTTTGATAGAGATCGCTATAGGGATTGCTGTTAGCCCTGAAACGGAGACACAGGTGGTAGTATTTTTCTGCCAGCTGAAAAGCACCGTTTTTTTCCATCATCAACCCAGCCTGTACAAGTGCTTTCTGTGAAATATAGTCGCCTGAATTTTTCCCTGTTTCAAAGGCTTTTAAATATGCAGATTCAGCATCTTTCACTTTGTTAATTAATCTTTTACATTCTCCTCTTAAGTAATAGAATTGAACTTTTTCAGTTTCATTTAACTTGCCTGGATCTGATACTTTAGACAGGTCATCCTCAGCCCTTTCGGTGTATCCTCCTTTGACAAGATAATCAGCCCTCATCAGCCAGCGGTTGGGGAGTTCTGTCTTATTTGCTTCAAATGCAGCTTCAATATCGCGGTTGTGAAGTTCCCTGCCTTTCTGTTTTACCTGGCCGATGTAGTTTCTGTATTGAGGAATGTTCCCTGAAATATAGTAATAACAGGCTATGTCAAAAAGAGTTGTTTTAAGGTAATCGGTTCCAGGTGATTCCTTTACGTAGGTTATGAGCGGTAAATTGGAATCAGAATCAAGGCGAAGCATTTTAGTTTTCCCGGTAATATAATGAATCTGCGGAAAAGAGATCTCTAATTTTTCGGGGACAATGTTGGAAATTAATTGCATTGTGATTTCACCTTTGTTTGCATCCGAACTGGCAGTGGCAGCAATATAGTTTTTGTAACGTATTCCCCCCAAAAAACCGGAGAACCAGTCCCACATTTGATAACCGTCGAATTCGCCAAGCAAAGAAGCGTGATGAAACCCGACCCAACCGCCGCGCCCCTCTTCAATATATTTTACAAAGGCCGCTTTTGCCTTATCGGTCCACATGTAGGGGGGATAATTAAGCTGCATAAAGACCTTGTATTGTGAAAGATAACCTGCATCTACCAGGTTGGTATTATTTACTACCGTAAATTCAAAACCCTTTTCAGACGCCAGTTTATTTAACCAGTCGAGGGCGGCAACCACAAACCCTTCGTGGTATCCGCCGCGTTCAGCAAGAATGAGCACCTTAAATTTTGGTGTTTGGGCATATAGATTGGTTTGAAGTGCAAGGACTAAACCCAGTATTGAAACTGCTTTGATGAATAAGTTTTTCATAAGTGGATTATTGAATGTTGTTTATTTAAAACTCTTGAATAACTCTTTTTCTGTCGCAAAGCCGCCAAGAAAAAAGCAAAATCAATTCAAATTAAATATTTAAAAATCATATAAGATATTGAATATGAAAGTTAAGAAACAAATGGAATAGCGAATTAATCTTTGCGTCTCTACCTCTTTGCATGAAATTTTTATTCCCTATTTTTCACCCGACATAGCCGCTACAGCCTGCAGAAACCACGCCGAATGGGGAATCCACTGTTCGCTCCAGCGCCATTCATTGCCATGATCTTCCATTTTAAAGTCGATGCCTGATCCATCACCATGACCGTCTTTACCCGTAATTCCGTTCGAAATGCCACCTCTGCCCGACCCATGTCCGTACATCGAACTCATATATGGGACATTATTTTGACCAAAGCCATACATCATGCAAATATTGTATGGATTACAACCCAGTATCCACGATACCAGGTGACTGGCATATTCTGCCAGTTGCCGGTTTACCCCAAATGCCGCATTGCCAGGATAAACAAGCCTTCCACCCACTATTGCTGCAGCTGCAAGCGAACCGAGCCTGGCATCCTCCCCCTGCCACCACCATCCGCTCTCATTTTGGTGAGGGATAAAAAACCCGTTTTGAACTTTCCCTTTATATAGAAAGCTCTGGCGAGGGTAACCGAATGGATTTGGAACTTCACCGGTTATCTTTAGGTTATAGTCAAGTGCTTTTTTTATGGTTCCCAGAGCAATTTTTCGAAAATCCTCATCTTTTTCAATGTCGAGGAACCTGGCCAAAGCGATAATTGGCAAGCCAGCATCAGCAGCATGCCAGAACGGACGAGTGGCATCATTTGCCAGGAAATATCCACCATTAGTCATGCGACCGGCGAGGTTTTTTGCCCGCAAACGCGCTTCGTCACGATATAAAGTCTTGCCAGTTGAAATCCACAATTCAGAGGATGCCATAAGTGCGCAATAGTCATCAATCACATTGTCCTTCCCGTCATCGGCATATTTGGTGCTGTTTTGCAGCAGATGGGCAAAACCTTTTTCTGCGCCGGCAAGATATTGAGCAGATGTGAAATCTCCATCTCTTTTCCATTGTGAAATACGTGCCAGGGCTGCAACTGCCATTCCTCCTCCTTCGCGCCAGGCACATTGATAGTCTGAGGTGGTTTTGCTGTCAGCGAGTAAACCAACCACACGTCGCGCTTTTGGGTCTTTGTTGAAATAGGAGAAAACGGTCATATAAAAGTAGCCTTCTGGCGACAAGGACCTGATGATATAATCGGCGCCATAGAGTGCCTCGTTCATTAACGGTTCACCGGCGTTGATCTGTTTTAAAAGTTTTGCTGTCGTTTCAGCAGTATTTATCATCGACCAGGTAACCATCGGTATTTGCTGGGGTGACATGAAATTGGTGTAAGCCAGATGGGAAAAGTATTTGCTGATGTCGCCCGATGCGTCGCACCATCCGCCATGTAAATCGACTGTTTTATCACTTCCGTAAAGCAGGAGATTTTTATCGGCCTCAAGTTCCTGCGGCGAATTGGAACGCTGATGGTAGAAAAAATTGACTATTGCCGGAATAGCTGTTTTTCCGATTGCCTGCTCATCGATCCTGAAATCATAAGAGCAATATTTTCTACCATCTCTCCGGATTACAATTGTATACAAGCCCGGTTTCTCACATGCAGAGAAATCAGCTTGTGAATAATATAACCCCGGAAACCATTCCTTTACCTCAATCCCCTGAGATAATTTGCCTGTAAAAACTTTTTCAAAGGTTATTGCATCAATAAGATCAAATTCGTCTGAAGGGGTCAATGGCTGATCACTTTTTACAATCGCTCTTTTGGGTCCCGTGAGGTTAAAGGCTACCTGGTTATTTAAAATGGTAATCTTCTGACTTAACGAGTGGTCAAGATCAAGTTGCTCCTTATTCGGAACCGGCGAGGCGGCCCATAGTATAGCATCACGCATCAGAATTGTAAAATTGGGATCTGAACATGCCAAAACATCATGACCGATTCCGATATAAATGGCCCGGTCGAAATCGGGATTTGTCCAGATCATGGGGTGATCTCCCATAGGTATCACCTGTTTAAATGAACTCTCCTTTGCGGTAGCCAGGACATGGACATAGGGCCTGGGGCTCTTGTCAAACTCGTACCACTCATCATAAAAACTGAACGAGACAGGAAGGTTCTTCATTACCGGGTGAGTGCGGTCTTCGATCTCCAGAATCCCTCTCTGCTTTGAGGGATGGGGCCTGTAAACAATTCCTCCCATCAATTTTTCAAACCATTGCCAATAGGGAGTGTTTGGACCAAGAAACTGTTTCCCTGTCAGCCCGGCAGCATGAACACCAACCCACCCTTTTCCGCGGGAGATAAAGTGCTGCATCGCCATCTGCTGACTGTGAGTCATGTCGAAAGGGGCCAGATGCAACTGAATAATTACCTGGTAATTATTCAGATTTTCGTCATTCAGTTGTGTCGCATCGCGTGTAAAATCAACATCGAAATTATTTTCAGCGCCAATTTTTTCGAGAAGAGCGTTGGACTGTTTTATCATCGGATCGTGATCCGGGTCTGCAGATGCAACGACAAGCACTTTAAAGCGGGAGTGCTGTGCATTGGAATTAGTAAATCCGAAAATGCAAATAGCGGTCAACAGGAAAATGAGTTTTATTTGATTCAAAGGATTATGCGACATGTTGTTAGAATTTATGAGATAGAACATCTTTTTTTATGTTGAATGCAATTAATAAAACAAACCCTGAGGGTTTGCATGTTTATAGAAATTTGACGAAAAAGAGATTCATTCGACTCCTGGAGTCGAATTCTCCATCTTAATGTCTTTATCTATAATCATGTGACCTCTTTGAGGTCATTGACTGTTCCTTGTAATTTTTATTTTATATTTACTGAATATAGTCCTGTCCGCCCGGTCACAAAAAGTGTTGATTTATTTTTGCCCCCTAAAGCGAGCGAAGAGGGTCTTTCAGGAATATGGATCATCCCGGTTTGGTTCCCCTTCAAATCATAGATATACACCTCACCATCTGCCACATACACATTTCCCTTTGCATCAGGTATTGAATTAAATTCCCCTTTTTCAGCAAAATAGGTAAGGTTTGACAGGTATCCCTGCGGATCAACATCGAGGCGGACGGTGCGCTTATTGTATTCGTCACTCGCAAAAAGAGGTTTTCCGGGAAAGGCTTCAATCAGCGATGTTGCCCGTGCCAGGTCATAACAGGCAGGAATGATTGTAACACTGTCCGGTGCGACAAAGCACGACTCATTTTTATTTACCGAAATCGCATTAAAATCATGGCCGTCTCTCCAGCGGTTGGAAGGATATAATGCCTTGTAAACGTATTTAACCGTATTTGTGGGAACCTTTTCAAGTAATTGAATCGTTTCGTCGGGATGATTTGGGTTCATCGCGTAGACCAGAGTTCCAAATCCTGAGTTTCCCCATGCGCTGAACGAGGTGCCCGAGGCATCGGCAGGATTTTCATATTTCTCCTGTACCCCATTGATTTTATATCCAAACTGCGGATTGTACCTGAACACTACGAGCAGATTATCTTTCGAATCGCATCCAAGTGAGAGCGGTTCCCACGGATAATCAGCGAGCAAATGGAGCGTGTTTGTCTCTGCCGACCACTTGTAAATCCGTTTTAAACGCTGTTCAGCAAAATAGATATTTCCTTTCGAATCGCTGCACATCCCTTCGGCAAACTCAAAACCTTTTGCCAGTGTCTTCACCTGTTTGGATGATTCTGAATCCCAGTTTTTTTTAGTGTCACCACTGATTTCTAACCTGGCAAATTCGACCGGTCGCACCTCTGTATCTGTATTGATGTCGTAAACCGGGTTGTCGGTGGTATATTTGATCTGGCTGTAATTGTGGATATTCAGCATCTCAATATTTCGGCAGCCCCACGTGCGGACAGAATAAGGGTAAGGAATCTTAATCCGGATTACCCTGAACATATACAGATTTGCAAACATCATGTCACTGCAGTCGATTAGCTCCATTGGCTGACATTCTGTCCCTTCGCGGCTCTCTTCTTCCAATTGAAGGGCATAAACCTTCCAGTTTGAAACATGGTCAAACCTTACCTCATTTCTGACGTGATGTTCGACAGATAGCGCGTAAATCTGCGAAGGCGTTGATGTATTCGATACATAAATCCCCAAAGTGGCATAGCTGCTGGCAGTCCAGATATTTTTAAATGTCCCGCCTCCACCATTGGTGATCCATAAGCTCCAGTATTGGGTATCCCAGGCAGGCTCTGGTCCCTGGACCGGTGATGGTTTTTTGCCCGGTTCGCCGTAACCGCGCCATGGAACATAGGGTCCTTTGTGCATTGTCCCATGACCGCCCACAAATTTCACATCATTCATCAGCGATTTTTCACCAGCCATCCATTTGCAGGCCACTGCACGGTAGTTGTATTCACCAGTTGAAAGTCCGATGCCGCTAACTATATTTTTTCCTCCTTTTGGTGCTTCAATCATTGGTGCAGGAGTTCCAAAGCCACTAAAAGCGGGGGTGCTTTCACCGATTACAAACCGGGTGGCAATAGGGTGTAATCCAATCAATGCGGTATTTTGTTTCAGCCTGATTGTTCCACTTATTCTGTAAATTCCCTGCGGGACATAGATATTGTCATGATTTTCAATTGCCTCCTGAATGATTTTCGTGTCGTCGGTCTCACCGTCCCCTTTTGCTCCGAGCGACTTAAGATTCGTCCATGACTCATTTGCAGGCAATTCCGGCATATCCGAATGAGTTCCTTCAGGGAACTTGCTCAGAATTTCCGGATCAAAGGTGGTTTCAATCGCGGGAGTTTTTTCAAGGTCGTTTATCTGTACACCATAAATGAACTTCTTAACGTTATATATTACTCCGGGAGCGGTAGTTTGACGGTTGCTTTTCATCGTATGAACCAGAACCGGAACATTCATGCAGGCAATATTCCGAAGGTTGATCTGCATATTTGCATTCTCTTCATTGTCAAACGATATTGCTGGAGCCGACACATTCACGAACCGGCAATCTTCCATGATCAGCTTTTCCCAGTAATTAGGCTCTACCTCAATCACGCGGGGAACATTCTTTACTGTCATCCGGACAATCGTCAATCCCGTTTCTCGGGTTTTTATCGCTGCTTTACGCTGACCCTCAAACCGGGTGTCGATCATCATAAACTGCCATCCGGGTGAAGCTTTTGTCGTGTAAATCCCATAATCGCCACCATAAAACCCGACATCCTCCATTTCATTACCGACATCAAACATCCCCGCTTTCCCTTTCCCAATGGATATATCGCAATGTGATACAAAACTGTGCTGGGCATAGTGGGTTCGAAGGGCTACTGCCTCAGGATTGCCGTCTTCAATCTTCAGGTCGATGTTGGATAAGGCGCTGTAAAACGTCCCCGCGCCCGCATCGTTGACTGAGCCGGATGATTCCACTACACTGCTAGTAAACCAAAACATATAATTGGCCTTTCCCTTATCGGAAAGCACGGGTGTTTGGTAACCGGGGCTATTCTTCCTTAAAACGATGAGCGGACGTTTTTCCCCATAACCGATAATCCTGATTGCAGCAGGTACGTAGATTGTTTTCGAAATGGTATAGGTTCCTGGCGGAAGAAAGATAATTCCAAAATTTTGCTCCAGTTTCATCTTATTAATCGCACCTTGCAGGAGATCTGAAATATCGGTCTTCCCATCTGCAGTTATTTTATAATTCTCAGGTGAAAAATAGACCGCTTCAGCATCGGTTGGTTTCTTTTTGTAGATTGATTCACTGTGAATTGCTTCTGATCTGGCTTGAGAAATTACGGTTAGAACTAAAACAAGAAGTAAAATTAGTTGATTGGATCTCATGGCTTAGACAATAAAATACCTGGTTAACAATTAAAAGGATAGGGCTGAATACCTCGTTCCATCAAGGGTTCAGTTATCCCTGATGTTCTTTGTCGAAACACCGGATTGATTGGTCACAAAAAACGCAGAAATAAATCTGGAAAATGCAACACTAAAAAATGAGATTTTTTTGACCGGATTTATCCTTGCCCGGTAAGCTGAAAGGGAATTCTCAAGGTAATGCTGGTCGTTCTCGAAATTATTCTTGTAAGCATGCCACAAAGCCTTAAGCTGGAAGTAGGTATCGCGGTTTTCTTCCGTTTTTGCAAGCCATGCTAGAATATTTTCTGTCTCCTTAGGCGTGCTTGCCCCCTGAAGGTATTTTAGGATCTGGTAATCGTCAATCTTAGGATCACTCATTTTGGGTATTTTCAACATTGACGATCGAAAAGCAGAAAACCACTAAAGGAATATTGATTTTTTTAACACAGTAATCTTTTGGGAATATATGACTGCTCTAAACCGGATAACATTAGCCTTGGGCAGGAAAATTCAATTGTAATTTCTTTGGAGAGATTCTTATGTGGGTTAAACAAAGACAGTCATCAGTCTTGACAGCTTCTTTCGCAACGCTTTCAGCGCATTGGTAATATGGCTCTCAACTGTATTAACCGAGATATTGAGTTTTTCGCTGATTTCCTTATTCCGATAATCCTGCTGAAAGCTTAATTCAAAAACTTCGCGGCATCTGACTGGAAGTGAGTCTATTGCCTTATTCAATTCAAGGCTCAGATCGTTCATGAAAAGCTTTCGGATCGCTTCATTCTGATCAGAATTGAAATAGCTCAGCTCGGCCTGTCGTAAATCACTTTCAACCTGAGAAAGATGTTTGGAATGGGTGTTTTGGTGCTTAATCAGACTTAGGCAGCGCTGGTAAACAGACCGGAATAGATAGGCCTCGAGTGAAGTATGAATATCAAGATTCCGTTGGTTTTCCCATAAATAAACCAGTATATCCTGAACAATATCTTCAGCAGCCTGTTCGTGAACGAACAACTGAGCATATTTTCTGAGCGCAGGGAAATATTTTTTGAATACAGCTTCATATTCAATTTCTGAATAACTGTTTTTAAAATTCTCAATTGGTTTAATCCCGTTTTTTGGCATATCAGGTTTATGATACTTCAAAAGTACAATTAAAATATTCGTATATTTAAATAAAAATTTGAAGTCATGAAAAATCTAATTACAATTATCTTCAGTGTTATTTTGGTAACTATTATTATTGATGAGAGTTACGGACAGAAAATTATGAAACTGGAAAGTGAACTAAAGTCGGGTAGCACCCCTCTGGAGGCTAAGCGAAAAGCTTTCGGTTCAGTTGGTAAATACCAGTTTGGGTCTTACAGAATAGTATCGGGTAAAAGCGGATGGACCACAACAAAGTCAAGTTCCAAGTTTTTCAGTTCCGAAACCAAATCCGAATCGAAGAAAAAATCCTCGTTTGTATTTGTTTCAAATGACAAAGATACTATTCAGGTGAGTACATCTACAAATACAAAAACCATCGAATCAACATGGGGCGATTTTTCAAGGTTGAATCTCAGTTCGGATAATTACCTTTCGGTTTTTTCTATGAATAATGACACAACCGTGTGGCGAATGATCATCCTGGCGCAAAAAGGGGCAGTTGTGAAAAATAACTTCTCGGCAGAAGGGATTTTAACAAACGGTCAAAAAACAATTCAGATCAGGGAAGTACGTCAATGGGAAGATGGGAAGGTGCCAATGTTCAAATTGATTATTGGTTACGAGTTTTTCCTCGATCAGCACTCTATTGCTGCAGTGCAATCTTCACCCGATTCTTTTCAGAAGAAGTTTGTGTGGCTTCATAAAGACCTGGATGAGAAGATGAAATCGATAATTGCCGCCGCATCCGCATCGATAATGCTCTATTCTGAAGAAAGTATGGGCAGTTTGGACCGCTAAAAGCAGTATTCCTGTCCAAGGTGGTTGAAATGGTTTAGGATAATACTTTAGTTAAACATTGGCACTTTAGTCTGAAGTCTTCCTTTTATCCTGAGGAATATTTCCCTAATATCAGGTCCTGTAATAGTCAGACCATGGTTTTTTAATCCAACTTCTGCCCGTTCAGGATTCTTACTTGTTCTTAGTAGTTTAACCACATTGTCGGCCAGCTCACTTGTTCCGCATGGATAGGTCTGCGTTGTGCAGATAACGTCATCGATCCAGGCGTGAACATGGACAATTGCCCCAACATCAGGAAATTCCCTGTAAATCCAGTAATGTTCAATTGCATCGACTGAGACTCTCACCCTGGGTTCATAATCGGGAGGAACTGAAATATCCATAGTCCCATTGAGTTCGTCGAAGCCGGTCACCAAAAGAACATCTTTTCCGATTCCTGCCAGGTTCGATTTGTCGACTCCACGGGCTGTCATCCAAAAGGAGGTGCCGTCAGTCGGATAGGTTACATTTCTGATACTTAGGTTTCCATAACTCAGCCCTCTTACCTGGTAGAGCCTAAAAAGCTGGTCGATAATTTCCTGATCAAGAAATTTGGTAAGTGGAAAGGGAGCAGGCAATACCCCCAACGACTTAAGTTCCTTACCGAAAACCAGAATATCTTCCACTTCAGGAACCTTTATTCCGGTTAGTAAAGGGTCCTCAATGAGATGATTACGCAGAACAAAATGGGAACTGATAACCGGATACATGTAATGGTACATTGATTCGGGTGAGTAATCGAATTCCGTAAAACCGACTTCGGGGGTGATACTGTAACCTTTCGGTTGTGCCATCCCTTCAGTGAAATAGATGCAAAAAAGAATATTCGATATGCTTTTTATCAATCCGGCATAACAATAAGATTTTAAATCAGATACAGGTTCCTTTATCAATGTGATCGATACAACCATCTCCTCCTGACTTTTTCTTCGGAACGCTTTGGGGGTTTCAAGATCTATAATATTCAGGACAAAATTTGAATTTTCTTCTACTCCAACAAGTTCATTCCCAAATTCAATAATCTTTTCGGAAAGTTTATCGCAAATTTCCAGAAGATCGACAGATTGTGAAACCTTATTCAGTTTAAATTTCAATGGCATCTTTGGCAGTTTTAGGTGGTTGAAGATATCACTTTTGAAAATTATCAAGCGCAATCATGTGTTCAAACGGTTCCCGTGTTCTTATGATCTCGTGCTTGCCATTTAAAGCCTTCACAATTGCGGGTCTGGGATATCCGAACGAAGATTCCCAGGAGGTAAAATAGGCGCCACTATCCAGAATTGCAATAAACTCTCCGGGAGCTATTTCCGGCATTTTTTTATTCCGGTATACAACATCTGCAGTGAAGCAGCCGGGCCCTGAAATTGTAACTTTATCAGAAAGTTCCCGGTTTACCTCGTTACACAAAACGACCTCATGGATTTCATAATAGGTCGGCATTGTTAAGGTTCCGATTCCGGCATCTGCAACAATCCATTTCTTCACCCCTTTCCGCTCTTTCACCTGAAGGATTTTCAGTAACAACATCTGGTTTTGACTTGTTATACATCTTCCCGGCTCGAGAATAAGTTCCGGAATACCCTTATTT
>CAIOOC010000315.1 GCA_903859795.1 uncultured Bacteroidia bacterium | reverse complement strand
TTTAACCTCATCAAGTTTTCCGAGTTCTTTACCTATCGTATTTATCGTAAGCATTAAATTACGGGCAATTTGCCTGTCTTCCTCTTTCAGAATACCCTGCTTTTGGGCAGTTGATAAGATTCCAATACCTAATGGTTTGGTTAAATAGAGTTCACAACCAACAGTTGCTGAGCAGTTAAGCCGAATCTGGTCTTTTTGGGCAATTCCCGTAACAGCGAGTCCAAAAATAGGTTCAGGGCCATCAATGCTATGGCCTCCGGCTATGGCTATACCTGCCCTTGCACATGCCTGTTTTGCCCCTTCAATTACCTGGCCGGCAATTTCGGCTGAGAGTTTATTTACGGGCCAGCATAGAATTGCTACTGCCATCAAAGGTGTTCCTCCCATAGCATAAATATCGCTGATGGCATTTACTGATGCAATACCTCCAAAATCATTCGGATCGTCAACTATGGGCATGAAAAAGTCAGTAGTTGAGATGATTACCTGGTTATTGCCGATATCATAAACGGCTGCATCATCAAGGGTACTGTTTCCTACCAGTAAAAAAGGATCGGGGAATTCTGTCTTACATTGAGAGAGTATTGAGTTTAAAACTTTTGGAGAAATTTTGCATCCACACCCCGCGCCATGAGAATATTGTGTCAGCTTTACGCTTGAATGGCCGATTGAATTGGTATTATCCATATTTATTTTTGTTATTTATTTAGATAGGGCAGAAGTGGAAAAAGTTCAGTAGCCCTGTTTAAAAGTATTGTTGCATTGGAGGTTGTATCTGCATCGGGCAGAATGATTTCTGTAATCTTTTTCTTGTATTTTTCACGACTGTACCGATAAGTCTGATCATAATATTCAAGTAGCTTGTCAGCTACCATAGTTAGGTCGTTTTCACGGTAAAGCAGAAGGATCTCCCTCATTCTTTGGTCTCCCAACCGCTGCACGATGGCCGATATAGCATTTTCCATCATTTCAGAGGGTAAACTTCCATATTCCCTTACTAGCCTGCCTATTCGTTCTTCACGTGGTACAATAATCTCGAAATTTTGGGCCGAATTCATGCAAGCCCAGAGCGGATCAGGGAGAAAAACGCGCCCAACAGTCTGACTTTCTCCTTCAATCCAGACCCTTTTTGAGAGATCAAAACCGAGGATCTCATCATAGATTTTATTTTGGAATTGTTGAGTTGTTGGTTGTGGTTCTTGTCCAATTCCTCCAAAAACTGATCCCTTATGATTTGCAATATCTTCCAAATCAATAATTTGTTCATTTATTGTACGCAACATTTGAAGAATTTCAGTCTTGCCGCTACCTGTAGAACCTTCAATCACAATTAAATTTGGAATATCGCCCACCCTCTCTAAAAGATAGTTTCTGTACGATTTATAGCCCCCTTCCAGAAGATGGCATTTAATGTCAACCCGTTCAAACAACCAGGCCATGCTTTCTGAACGCATTCCTCCCCGCCAGCAATATATGCAAACCTGGCTTAACTGGGCAATTTTCATTGCTTGTTGAACAAATAGTGCCATTTTGGGTCCTACAATTTCAAGACCTTTTTCAATAGCTGGTATTCTGCCCATTTTTTTGTAAATCGTTCCCACAATAGCACGCTCCTCATTATTAAAAATCGGAATATTTATCGAGTTAGGTATATGCCCTTCCGCAAATTCTGCCGGTGATCGGACATCAATTGTCGGAAGTGACTTACTTAACATCATAAATTCCTGAGGGCTAAGAATTTGCATGGATTTTCCTTTGAGATTATATATTTTGCTTGTTGTGCCCAAAGATAACGAACCAAAATTAAACCAAGGCATTTTTGTCTATGGTTCTAAATTTGATTCATCAGATGTTGTATTCTGATTAGGTTCAGAAACATCCCGTATTTTTGTATATTTGACGTTCCGAAAGTCTACTCTTCCGGAAATTCTGCCAAAATGAAAAAGTTTACAGTCTTAATTGTTGATAATCAAGTTGATAGCAGAGATTCTCTGGCAGAGATCCTTGCTTCAAATGATTTTCTTGTTGAGACTGCAGCTGATAGTGAAGCGGCAACTCAAATTCTTCTCAAAGATAATATTGACCTGGTTTTTATTAATGCTGATTTACCTTCCGGAAAGAGTTTTTCAGTTTGTAATGTAATCAAGGCAAATGATCGGTGGAACAATATACCGGTTATTTTTACTATTGAATATGAAGAGTTTTCTGAGGTAAGGGAAATTTATGATTCTGGTGGCGATGATTATATTTTAAAGCCTTTTGTCTGGAGCGAATTGATGACAAAAGCAAGGATCCATCTCGAATTGAAATATAGCCGGCAAATGGCTAAAAACATGAACCAGATCCTTGAGACGAAAGTCGCCCAAAGAACTCAGGAACTTGAAGAGTCCATAAAAAAACTGGTAAAGGCGAATAAAGATCTTGAAATCCTGGAGATAGCCAAATTAGAATTTTTTAATCTGATAAGCCATGAAATCAGAACTCCTCTGAATGGAATCATGGGAAGTCTTGCCCTGATCGATCGATTTGATTTTTCAGATCAGGTAAATCGCTATTTCTCTATTTTGGATCTCTCGGTAAAACGTCTTGAGAAATTTTCTCATACGATTCTGGAAGCTTCAACTTTGCGTATAAAGGGGAAGAAGGCTCTGATATTGGTTGAAACTGATCTGGTTAGCCTTATCAGGGATTCGCTGGATCAGAGTTTGGCACAGTTCTCAGACAAAAGGGTTCAAATTTATTTTCGGAATAATACGACTAAATCAAATCTCACTGGTGATCTGAAATACCTGACAAAATGCTTTGTTGCTGTTTTTAATAATGCAATAAAATACTCACCAAATGATGGAGTTATTGAAGTCATAATAAATAATGAACCGGACGGATATTTAAAAATAACAATAACCGATCGGGGTAAAGGATTCTCGAAAGGATCTCTCGACAATATTTATAATGCCATGGGTAATCTTGAAGGTCACGTTGATCAGAATATTGGAATGGGTCTCCACATCGCCAAATTAATTATAGATGCCCACTCAGGATTTATCAGTGTTGGAAACCTCATTCCTACAGGTGCAGTTGTTGAAATAAGATTTCCGGGGAACTAATATTTATTTACCTGAAGCGATCTATTATTTCTGTTGCTCACTACCAGTCTTTTCAGGCATTAAAGCAACACTGAAATAATTTTTGAAATCAAAGATTCTTGATGCTGCCGATTTTAATGATTGCGGTGTAAGATTATCCGTTACAGTATCAAACTCGCCGAAGGTTTTAAAATCTCCGTTCATATTCAGATAATAGGATTTGAGTGTTGATTCCCAGTAGTTATTTTCACGTAAGTTAGTCTCCCGTTCGCGTTTTAACTTCTCTCGCGCTTTGTCTACCTCTTCCTGTTTTGGACCCTTTTCAATCAGGTCACGAATGATGGCAAATACAGTGGCTTTTAAATCACTGATTTTTTCAGGAGCTGTCCCATAGTAAATTGTCATATCGTATTCCGGGAATGGTAACTTGGTTGTTCCAGGCTGGGCGCCGATATAATAAACACTTGATTTGTCTTCACGGATACTCTCCAAAAGCCTGGTAGTAAGTATTTTGCTAAGAGCATCAATTTCAAGAATATCTTTGGTAGCGTAATTTAGATTACCATGAAACTGGATATATTGAATAGATTTTGCTTCTTTTCCTTTATTCACTACTTTTTCAACTACACCTGTTGGTTTACGTACGCCAAGATCGACCCAGTTCTCTGCATTCCTTCCCGAATTTAATGATGCCAGATATTTTTCGACCAGAGGCTTGAATTTCACTGGATCAATTTTACCGACAAAGAAGAAAGTAAAGGCGCCCGGGTTTGCAAAACGCTCTTTGCCGATCTGTTCAATCCTGGAAAACCTTGCCTCATCGAGCATTTCTTTGGAAAGAGGTTTCATTCGGGGATGATAATTTGATGTAACAAACCGGAAAGTATCTGCAAAGGCCCGTTCCGGTGAGACATCCTTATTGTCAAGCTGGCTTCTCATTCGGGTGATATAGGATGAGAATGCAGACTCGTCATAACGAGGATGGGTAAAATAGAGATTGATTAGTTGGAAAAGTGTTTCAAGGTCCGAAACATTTGAAGAACCTTCAAGGCCTTGTGTTAACATTTTCAGTAGTGGGGTAACAGAAACTTCCTTTCCGGCAAGCATCTTTTTTAAAGTGGTCAATTTATAATCTGCAATCCCGCTCATATCCATAATTGTTGCTGTGAACGAGGCAGATACATTATCAGACTGAGGATAAAGCGACCATCCGCCCAAGGAATATCCTGTAAAAAGAATCTCATCATCTTTGAAATCAGTCTGTTTGAAGACCACCTTTGTACCGTTGGAAAGGGTCCATTCTGTTGCATCCACTTCGGGAATTTTCTTTTCTCCAGTTACTTTACCGGCAACTGGAATTGCTTTCATCAATGGCTCATTGGAGGTTTCATCGGCATATCTTGAGATATTTTGTGCCTGTACATCCTCTAATATTTTCCTGATATCCGCCTCTGATGGAGCAGGAGAAGCTGCAACTTCAGGTGCAGTAACAATTACAACCCGGTTTTCAGGAGTAATCCATTTTTGGGCAAGACCGTTAATTTCAGCCAAAGTAATGGTAGGCATAAATGATTTGTAGTATTCGAATTCCTTCTCAATTCCCGGCACCGGTTCCTGTCGCATTAGAAAATTACGAGTATATTCCTGGGCGATGCTCATTGATTCTCTTTTATCTTTTTCATTATAAGCCGATTCCATTGATTTAAGCATTGCATTTTTATTCCTGTCAAGCTCACTTTGTGTAAAACCAAATTTCTTAACACGTTCATTTTCAAGCAAAACGGCTTTAAGTCCCTCAGGAATCTTTCCCGGGTGAGTAACAGCCATTGATGTATAAACATCAGATGGGCCAATTAAGCCGCCATACCCCGCCTGGCCCATTACAAATGGAGGATTTTCTTTCTGGGTCAATTCCGAGAGTCTAAGATTAATCATTTGATTATAAAGACTATAAAGAATTGAGGTGCGATATCCATTTAAAGTCAGATCAATTGTCATTGGATGTTTGATATAAACTGATGCAGAGGAATAAGTTGCTTCCTTATCTGTTACAATCTTGACCAGAGTTTCGGTATGCCCTGGAACCGGAAACAGCTCTTTTTTGCGGGGATTTAATTTGGCCTGAATGGCCGAAAATTTATCCTTAACCATTGTTACCATTTTATTCTGATCAAAATCACCAACAATAATAATTGCCTGTAGGTCAGGTCTGTACCAATCGTTTCTGAATCGTCTCAAAACTTCTGGATTACATTTATCGATAATTTCCATTTCGCCGATGGGTAATCTTTCGGCATATTTTGAATTTTTAAGAAACACAGGTAACCACTGGTTCATCATTCTTTTCTGTGCACCCTGGCCACCGCGCCACTCCTCATGTACAACACCACGCTCTTTATTGATCTCTTCGTCAGAATCGGTTACCTGTGAAGCCCAATCATAGAGAACCTGCAGCCCTTTTTGGATGTACTCCTCTTTTTCAAGCGGGACTTTTACCATATAAACAGTTTCATCAAAACTAGTATAGGCATTAATTTCCGGACCAAATTCCATTCCGATCGACTCAAAATATTTGATCAGGTCGTTTTTGGGAAATGATTTCGTACCGTTGAAGCTCATATGTTCGCAGAAATGGGCAATTCCCAGCTGATCGGGATCTTCGAGAACTGATCCAGCCGAAACAACCAGCATCATCTCAGCCCGATTTTTAGGGGTTGAATTTGATTTAACATAATAGGTCATTCCATTTTTCAGAACCCCTTTACTTGCAGATGGGTTGAAAGGGATAAGTTCAGAAAGCTTAAAAGGCTGCGCAATAAGTTGGATAGCGGCCCAAAAGAAAACGGTAAACAAGGATAATTTTTTCATACGAAAAATTTTAGATGCTTTAATATATCTATTCTTGAATTAATTGAAAATAATATAAATACGTAATACGACTAATTAAAGTTTCAATTTGGGTAATGAGATAAATGTTTATTTACTGCATGGCTGAATCCGTCGTCGTAATGTGCCAAACTATTGAGGTATTTCATCTTTAATTCTTCGGGAGCATTATCGACAACATAGGAGTGCTGGGTGAATTCGAGCATTTCAAGATCGTTGAAATCATTCCCTATTCCGAGTGTATTTTCGCGGGAAATACCTGTAATTCTGCAAATTTCCTCTATTCCATGAGCCTTTGAAACGCCGTTTGGGAATATCTCCATCCAGATGTAATCGGGACTTAAAGGAGATGTTGTTTTAATGAGGCTTAAGTCAGGGAAAACACCTTGAATTTTTTCCTTGACCAATTCAAATTGATTACTTTCAATTGGGAAAAACATCAGAAACTGAGATGATTTAAAAGGGTGGTCCTGATCGATTTTAACTGCATCACCAAATTGTTTGTGGTGTTCGACATATCGTTTAAGTTCTGGGCAATCATAGCTTTTCCACCATCCGAAATTATGGTTATCTGGTAATTCACGCGAAACTTTAAAATTATAGTTTTGACTAATAAAATAGTTGGTAATTTCAATTGATACTTCTAAAGGTATTGAGATGGCACGGATGAGTTTTTGGGTTTTCCAGTCCATTATACCGGCACCGGATGAAAAGATAACATAATCAAAAGGAGATTCTTGATTTAAAACCAACCTTACTTTATACAGGTTCCGACCTGTAGCAGCCACCCTGCATAACCCTAAACTGCCTAATCTTTCGAGGGTGTTTTGATCTGTCGCACTTATTGACTGATCTGATTGTAAGAGGGTGCCATCCAGATCAGTAACCACCATTTTTACGTCAAACATAAATAATTAACTTCTAATTTTTAAACTTTGGTGCATTAAATTTGAAGGTTACCAAGATACTACAATGGATTGGTTTAGTCGAATATTTCGGGAATAAATAATTTAAAATTACATCTGTGATTCAGTCGCTATCCTTTTTATTTTAACCCATTACAAATTGTGAATATATTAACAAAATCAGCGTTTTTTACAAAAAATCGGATTAAATTCGCTGACTTAACACAGATTCATTTTCTAATTTTAAATGTATGAAACGATTATTTTCTCTTTTCATGATTTTTGCTTTGCCAGCTTTGACTTTTGGTAGTGAAGCCGATCTCAAAATTCCTAATCTCGAAACGGGGCAGTATAATATGCTGCTTTTTGGATTTTTGATTTGTATTCTTGGATTACTGTTCGGATTGTATCAGTTTATCCGTGTAAAAAAACTTGGGGCTCACAAAAACATGCTGGATGTGGCCCACATCATCTTCGAAACCTGCAAGACATACCTTATTCAGCAGGGAAAATTCTTACTCATTTTATTTGCCTTTATTGCAGCCTGTATCGCTTTTTATTTTGGTTTTCTGCAACAAATGAGTTTGGGTGGCGTTTTACTGATCCTTATGTGGTCGGTGATAGGTATCCTTGGGTCGTATGGTGTTGCCTGGTTTGGTATCCGAATGAACACATTGGCCAACAGCAGGATGGCATTTGCATCGCTTGAACGCAAGCCACTTAAATTACTCAATATTCCGCTGGATGCAGGTATGAGTATCGGAGTTCTTCTCGTAAGCGTAGAACTTATCATGATGCTTATCATATTACTTTTCATTCCGCGCGAATTTGCAGGCGCAAGTTTTATCGGTTTTGCCATTGGTGAATCCCTTGGTGCTTCTGCTCTTCGTATTGCCGGTGGTATCTTTACCAAGATTGCTGATATCGGAAGTGATTTAATGAAAGTAGTTTTTAAAATTAAAGAAGATGATCCACGTAATCCTGGTGTTATTGCCGATTGTACCGGAGATAATGCTGGTGACAGTGTAGGACCAACAGCAGACGGTTTTGAAACCTATGGAGTCACTGGTGTAGCCCTGATCAGTTTTATAGTTCTTGCTGTGGCTAATGTCGCAGATCAGACTCTTTTACTAACCTGGATATTCCTAATGCGTATTCTGATGGTTGTTACATCAATTGTCGCATTTTATATCAATAAGTTGTATACAAATGCAAAATATCACAATGTTTTGGATCTGGACTTTGAGAAACCACTAACTACGCTGGTTTGGATTACATCCATTCTTTCCATTATTGTAACTTTTGCTGTAAGTTATTATATGATTGGCGGTTTGGCAAATAACCTTTGGCTTACGTTATCTGTGATTATCAGTTGCGGAACTCTTGGAGCAGCGTTGATACCTGAATTTACTAAGATCTTTACTAGTCCTAAATCTGGCCATGTAAACGAAATCGTCACTGCATCACGTGAAGGGGGAGCATCATTAAACATTTTGTCTGGTCTTGTAGCTGGAAATTTTAGCGCATTCTGGCAAGGTATGGTTTTTCTCGTACTGATGTTTATTGCCTATTTTTCTTCAACACATGGTCTTGATGCATTGATGATTTATCCATCAATCTTCGCATTTGGCCTTGTAGCTTTTGGTTTCCTTGGTATGGGTCCTGTAACCATTGCAGTTGATAGCTATGGACCGGTTACCGATAATGCACAGAGTATTTATGAACTTTCTCTTATTGAAGAGAATCCAGATGCTGCTGCAGAGATCGAAAAAGATTTCGGATTTAAACCCGATTTCGAGAATGCCAAACATTATCTTGAAGCCAATGACGGAGCTGGAAATACCTTCAAAGCTACTGCTAAACCAGTACTAATTGGTACGGCTGTTGTAGGCGCAACCACAATGATCTTTTCTCTGATCCTTTTGATCAAGCATAAATTTGGAATTGAACCAGAAACTATTCTTAATGTTCTTAATCCATACACTATTCTTGGATTTCTTGCAGGTGGATCTGTAGTATACTGGTTTACAGGTGCCTCAATCCAGGCTGTCACCACTGGCGCCTATCGTGCCGTTGAATATATCAAGAAAAATATCCATCTGGATGAAGGTGCTGACAGTAGTGCTTCAATTGAAACCTCAAAAGAAGTTGTTAAGATTTGCACTCAGTATGCTCAGACTGGGATGTTTAATATTTTTATTGCTATTTTCTCATTTGCGCTGGCATTTGCCTTTTTTGCTGGATATCGCGATATGACGGCAGCAACTTCAGCACTCAAATATGCAGCAACCTCCTTCTTTGTAAGCTACCTTATTTCAATAGCAGTATTCGGACTCTTCCAGGCACTCTTTATGGCTAATGCCGGAGGTGCATGGGATAATGCCAAAAAAGTTGTGGAAGTAGATCTTCGTGAAAAGGGAACTGCTTTGCACGAAGCCTCTATTGTTGGAGACACGGTAGGAGATCCATTCAAGGATACTTCATCAGTTGCATTGAATCCAATTATCAAGTTTACAACACTTTTTGGACTGCTTGCGATGGAAATTGCTATCTCAGATAGTTTCTATGGTGTTGCTCCTTATGTTGGAGGGGTATTCTTCTTAATTGCACTTTACTTCGTTTACCGTTCATTCTACAAGATGCGGATTATTAAGTAAGTATAATCAATGTGTCAGGACTTGTGATTTAACAATCTTTAAGATCTGTTGAATCAACTTAACTAAAATCAAGTGCATATTTGTAAAGTAAGAGTAAAGCACTTTTTTTCATAGATTTTGGTTAGGTTAACATAGGGCATCCTCAAAAGGGGTGCCTTTTGTTTTTGGCATTGGTCGAAATTTCAACGTCAAGGCTTAATTGATATAAAAAAATAAGTCTATTGAAGGTAATTCAATAAACTTATTTCACAAATCCCGATGATAGGCATTCGGGGTACAAACTTGTCAGCCTTTTTTCTCAGCAGAGCCTATAAACCAAGTAGAATTTTTTCCGGACTCTTTCCATTAAACAGGAGTTTTGCAGGATCCTCAATAAGTTCTTTAACTTTAACAAGAAATCCAACAGAATCTTTACCATCAATAACCCGATGGTCATATGAGAGTGCAACATACATCATTGGACGGATTTCCACCTTACCATCTACTGCAACCGGTCTCTCCTTAATTGAATGCATTCCAAGGATAGCACTTTGGGGAGGGTTTAAAATGGGTGTCGACATTAAAGAGCCAAATACGCCGCCATTGGTAATTGTAAATGTACCTCCGGTCATTTCCTGAACAGTAAGTTTTTTATCTCTTGCTTTTTCAGCAAGCTCCTTGATCTCCCTTTCGATGGCTTCAATTTGTTTTGTTTCGGCATTCCGTATAACAGGAACCATCAGCCCTTTTGGGGTCTGAACGGCAATCCCAATATCGTGATAACGCGGAGTTAAAATTTCATCCCCATCAATCATTGAATTGACTGCAGGATGTTCGGATAATGCGATACTCACAGCTTTGGTGAAAAAGGACATAAACCCAAGTTTAAAACCAAATTTTTCTAAAAATGGTTGTTGGTACTTTTTCCGGAGTTCCATAAGCTGACTCATATCAATCTCGTTGAAAGTTGTAAGCATCGCAGTCTCATTTTTTACTGCCACCAAACGCTGACTTAATTTTCGTCTAAGTGGTGACATTGCGGTGCGATCCAGTTCCCGTGATATTTCAACAGTATGTTCAGATGATAAAATTGCCGGAGCGACAATAACCGATTCAACATCTTTACGCGTAATTCGACGAAGTCCGCTTAACACATCTTCAAGTGTTAAACCGGCTTCCTCCATAACAGCTTTTGCTGCCGGAGTAATTTTAACATGGCCACTTTTTGAAGTGGAAGATTCTGTTTTAGATTCTGAAGTAATAGAGGAAGTTTTCACATTACTCAAAGATGCTTCCTCTTCGGGTAACGAGACAGGATTTCTATTTAACAGTATAGATGCACTTTCAGCGTCCTGTATGCTTTTTTCACCATCAACAGTGCATACAACTGTACCAACTGCAACCCTTTCACCCTCTTTCAATAATATTTTTATTGTTCCGGACGAAGTGGCAGTCAATGACAGGGTCGCCTTATCCGATTCAATTTCAGCGATTTCCTGATCTTTATTTACAAATGTGCCATCTTCAACAAGCCATTTACCGATTTCAACTTCAGTAATTGATTCTCCGGGAGAAGGTATTTTGATTTCAAAAATCATGTCAGATAAATTTATATTTCAGAAATTAATTAAAAACGGTATTCAGAATCCTCTCAAGACTTCGTTTATGTTTTTCGAGAAGGCCGGTGGCTGGACTGGCACTTTCAGTGCGACTGATTAATTCAAGTTGAAGCTCGGGATACTTACGGGCAATATATGGCCAGACCCCCATGTTGGCAGGTTCATCCTGTACCCACATCACCCGCTTTGCATTTGGATTTTGGAACTTAATTGCGCGAATCTCTTCCGATGGAAATGGAAAGAGCTGTTCAATGCGGATAATGGCGAAGTTTTTACGTTCAAGCTTTTCACGTCGTTCCAACAATTCGTAATAGATTTTTCCTGAAGTAAAAACAAGAACTTCCGCTTTTCCAGGTGCTACTTTACCATCGCCTATTATTTCCATGAAGTCATGGGAAGTAAGGTGCTCAATAGGTGAAATTACCAACGGATGCCTAAGCAGACTTTTAGGAGTAAAGACGATCATTGGGATTCTGATATCGCCCAAAACCTGACGGCGTATAAGATGGAACATATTTGCAGGAGTAGTTGGCATCATAACCTGCATATTGTAGTTGGTACACAACGACAACATACGCTCTACTCTTCCGCTCGAGTGTTCCGAGCCTTGCCCCTCATACCCATGAGGAAGGAATAAAACAAGACCATTCATTAATCCCCACTTTTCCCCTGCTGAACTAATGTATTGATCAATAATTACTTGTGCAACATTACTAAAATCTCCGAATTGTGCTTCCCAGATTGTTAACCCTTTTGGATAAAATAAAGAGTAGCCGTATTCAAAGCCCATCACCCCATATTCGTTGAGCGGCGAATTATAAACGCTGAATTTAGCCTGGTCAGAAGAAATATTTTTTAGCGGGAAGTATTTTTCATCTCCCTGCTCCATTACAATTGCCGCATGCCTGTGAGAAAAAGTTCCCCGTTCGCAATCCTGTCCGCTTAACCGTACAGGAATACCTTCGGAAAGGAGAGTGGCAAAAGCAAGTTGTTCGGCCAAAGCCCAGTCAACCTTATTGTCGGCAATGAGCTGACGACGGTCGGCCAGTAGTTTGACAATCTTTCCAAAGAAATTCTTTTCGTCAGGCAATGTATTGATTTGTATTGCCAGTTCTTTTAATTTTATCTCAGAGACAGCTGTTGGAGTGGAGTTTTCCTCGGCCGGCTCAGGAAACCTGTATGATTTGTACTCGTCAACCAAAAAGCTTTTAATTTTTACCTTTTCGATGCTCTTGCTGACCTCGTACTTTTCTTCAAGATGTTGATTAAAACTTTCAATTTCAGCCAATACCTCTTGCTGCGACATTACACCAGATTCCACGAGTTTGCTTGCATATACATCACGCGGATTTGGGTGCTGAGCTATTGCCTTATAAAGAAAAGGTTGTGTAAATCTTGGCTCATCACCTTCATTATGACCATATTTACGATATGATAAAATATCAATAAATACATCGCTATGAAAATGTTGTCTGAACTCAAGTGCCAGCTTAACCGTAAAAATAATAGCTTCTGCGTCATCACCATTGACATGGAAAACAGGTGATCGGGTAATCTTGGCAACATCGGTACAATAGGTGCTTGATCGGGCGTCGAGGTAATCGGTTGTAAAGCCAATTTGGTTATTTACAACGATATGAATTGTTCCGCCAGTTTTGTATCCGGGTAACTGAGACATCTGAACAACCTCATAAACAACACCCTGACCAGCGATAGCAGCATCCCCATGAATTACAATTGGTGCTATTTTATCAAAATCACCCTTGTGAATAAAGTCAATTTTAGCTCTGACCATTCCTTCAGCAAGAGGTGCAACTGTTTCAAGGTGAGAAGGGTTGGGAAGAAGACTTAGTTTTACTTTTGAACCATTTTTGGTA
>CAIOOC010000314.1 GCA_903859795.1 uncultured Bacteroidia bacterium | reverse complement strand
GTTCCTCTTTTAACCGTTTGGCGACAATTTTCTCTTGTCCGGGTTGTAAATTCCATGAGGTAAGGTTGATACTGTTATCCTTCCCTCCCATCACTTCAATGGATGGAACTCCATTGCGAAGTCTGAGTTGAAATTCCTCTTTAGTCACTTTCACCTTGCTGGTATCCCACGAAATGTTCAGTGTGGGGGTGCGGTTTGCTACCGGGGGAACTGAAATTGTTGTTATCACTCCATTTACTTTTCCTGCTGATGTTGCCATCAGTGAAATGCGGTCTTCCCAGGTCTTCCAGAGTTTTACATGATCAAGATGAACAAACTTATCCAGGGCAACATACATCCCAAGTATTTCTTCCTTATTGACTTTCATCCCACGGCCAATATTGCCTCCTCGCGGGGGTGCATTTAACCTTGCTGCAGCGATCAGATCTTTCTTCCCCATAAGTATTCCTGCGCTTTGTGGTCCGCGGATACCCTTACCCCCTGAAACACAAACCAGGTCAAAACCCATGTCATTAAACTTCCATAAATTTTCAACCGGAGTGGCATCTGCAGCCATGTCGATCATCGTGGGGATATTGAGTTTTTTCCCGAGTGCCACCCATTCCTTATCCTGAATCTTGCCATCAGGACCGGCATAATTCAGAAACCACATCATCGCAGTTTTTTGATTAACGGCCTTTTCCACATCGTCCGGAGTTTCAACCTCTACAATCTTAACGCCGGTATTCGTAAGCGCATGAACATAGCCGCTGTTATGAGTTTTTTGGACCAAAACTTCAGACTTTATTCCGTCGAGAACAGGCAGTTGTGCCACTTTTTTAGGATCCATGCCGGTTAGAACCCCGGCGGTACCGAGCACAAGAGCCGACCAGCACCCGGCTGTTACCATTGCTGCTTCCGAATGGCAGAGTTCTGCAATTTTCGCTCCAACCTTATCCTGAACTTCATCGATCATTGCAAACTCACTGGCAGTCAGCCGTATTGCATCTAATACTTCTTCATGCATCAGGCTTCCTGACATAGCAGTAAATGTTCCGGCAGCATTGATAAAGGTGCGAATTCCAAGTTCAGTGAACAGGTTCCGTCTTGCCGGAGGCGCAGGGGACGGAGAAGCCATTAATGATTCAAGAGGTAGGGCCGTTCCAAGGGCAATTCCGGCAACCGGCCATACGGACAAATTTTTGAGGGCGTCTCTACGTTTCATATTAATCAGTTTTTATGGTTTATACTATTTTACACCCATTTTCCATTCGCGGCCGGGCAAATCGGCAACGAAACTTTCCAGATTTCCCTGGTCCTGAAGCGTCACATATACTGTGCGTCCATCTTTCCCGCCGAATGCCACATTTGTCGGCCTTTTCCCTTTGAGGACAATTTCCTGAAGAACCTTTCCTTCAGGTGAGACTTTAACCACTGCCCCCTTTCCAAAACGAGCGATATACAAATTTCCTTTAACGTCGCAACGCATTCCATCCATTCCAAATTCAGAAAATTCAATCAGCAAATGCTTATTCTTCACCTCCCCATTTGGAAGGAGATCATAGGCCCAGACTTTTGGCACAGCATTCACATAAAGAATTTTTTCATCCGGGCTAACTTCGATGCCATTAGCGGGGCCCTCCAGGTTATCAAGCAACGTAACCTTACCGTCGGGATCAGCTCTCCAAATCCTTCCTTTTCCCGTTTTCCAGTCCGGATCGCTGGCATATACACGATCGTTACTGTCAATGGCTATATCATTGGGTTGGTGCATCAGGGGTTCATGAGCAAAAACTGTAATCTTTTTGGACGACACTTCAACCTTAAGAACATTATGTTTTGTATAATCTGCGATAAGCATATTCCCATGACTATCAAAACGAATTCCATTACCAATGCTTCCTTCGGGCAAATCGATAAACACAGAGGCAACACCTTCGGGCGTAACCCGGCCAATGGCCCCCTGGTGGTTGAAATTCACCGCATAAACGGTTCCGGACTTGTCAACAGCCGGGCCTTCAACACCGCTGGTAAATCCATTTGCAGGAGTAAATACTGAGGATTTAAAAAGCTCAGGATAAACGGGTTGCTGAGCCTTGGCTGGCAACCCGAATCCAATCAGAATAGATATTAATAAAGAATAAGGAGCTGACATATTTGAAAAGAAGTTTTGGTGTCAGAATGAATAATCGACGTGAATATACATAAAAATGCGACATCGATGCAATTCCTGATGCATTTCTGAAAACTCTTTCAATATCGGCTGCAAAAGGCAATTTTACGCTGACTTAGTGATCATTCCCGATCACTTCTATTTCGTTTCATTAATACACCTTACGCAAATATACTATTGAATAAACAGTTTATCATCCATCATTGCCATAATGGTGGATTTCGAAAATGAATTAGCCAGTTTATCTATATTACCCTTAATCTTAAGGCTTAACGGGTAACTCCATTGCATCTTTTTGGATGACCGGTTATAAAAAGCGGCATTGACATTTACTGTCTTTACTGTTTTGGTGCCTCCTTTCAACGGGACATTCGTACCAAGGAATCCGCTAAAAATACCAATATGCACCGGAACGCCTACATTCAGATTGATGTTCGGAGTGTTTTTATACTCTTCACTCCGGCCTGTAACTGTATAAACGACCAACGCATCAATTTGGAGTTCATCAGCCTTAGCCATAAATTTCTCATAGGTGGTAATATCCTCTGATGTTACATTTGAGTAGGCCTGAATGGCAGATATTCCGGATTCATTAAGCAATTTAACCGTCGCATCTTCAACTTTGCGTTTTGCCAGTTCGTCCGAGAACTTTGCAAGTACCATTACTTTTCGGTAGGCCTCTGGCTTATAATAAGGTGATTTCCAAGAAGATTGACCGGAGGCTGTTGTCTGAATAAAGAAAACGGCAAGGAAAACAAGGGTTAGGTTTTTCATTTTCACATTTAGGTTTTAGGTTTTATAAAAATGCGTTTAGGAACGGCACAGTAAGCGAAGATACAAAAATCTAACGAAAGAAGTATAATTTATTTATGATTAATCAAATCAATCAAACGGAATATCATCATCCGGATCGTGGTCAAACGGGCCGACACCCGGAGGATTGAAAAGACCCCATCGGTCGATGATATAATTCCACTTATCGAATTTTGAAACCCAATCGATAAACAACAGCCTGTATTCATCAAGCAATTTCCTTACAATCTGAAAATACTCAACATGTTCGAACCCGAACATTTCGAGGGAGTGATTCTGAACCATCAGATTCATTGCTGACTTACGGATTATGGCTGCTGCCTCCATTTTAATGTCGTACAGCTGACCTGCACTAGCTCCTGCAATTTTAACAGTCAGCATCATGGCATCCTCAAGCATGATGCTTTTTATATGCGACAACGGGTTATCATCCTCATAAGGTATTAACTGACAGATCTGATCCACTACCCGGTAGATTTCCAATCCCTTTTTATAGAGTGGTAACTTCCGGGGATCATCTCTTTCTTCGTCATCGTCAATCATTTGATAAAGGTATTAAATGAAAAAGACAGATAGGAACGCTACAGGTAATTAAGTCTGCAAACATGGCCCCAAACCAGGGTCCGGACACTTCCAGGTCGTCGTCTTTACTAAAATCCCTGAGTCAGAACTAACTCCTTAAATGATACGCTTTAGGTTGTGTAAAAACCCGCAAACCAACCCGCGAAAGGGTACTGCCAAACCCGCTGTGGTTACGCCCGCTCCATGGAAGTGCTGCGCTTACCCTGTCGCAGCAGTTCCAGTAGACAGTGCCGGCATTGAGCTGACGTTGAATCTCCGCAGCCCGTGTCTCATCCAAACCAAAAACGGCGGCAGTCAATCCGTATTGGGAGTCGTTCATCAATGCAACCGCTTCTGCATCAACCTTTACCTTCATAATTCCAATGATCGGACCGAAAGATTCCTCCTTCATTACGTCCATTTCATGGGTGACATCAACAAGTACTGTGGGTTCGAAATAGTTACCGGCGCCACTGATGGGTTTACCTCCACACAGAAGTGTTGCACCTTTTGACAAGGCATCTTTGACCTGGGCGGCTAAAAAAGCGGGCTGCTCCTTGCGCGTTAATGCCCCGATATAGATGCCTTCGGCAGCAGGGTTCCCAATTTTATACGATTTCACTTCCTTTACAAATTCAGCTATGTAAGCATCATAAACCTTTTCGTGTACATAAATACGCTCGACAGCACAGCAGCTTTGACCGTTATTGTAAAAGGCGCCATCAGCAGTATTAGCCGCAACTGAGGAGATATCCGAAATATCGTCAGTAACATACAGTGGGTCTTTACCCCCGAGTTCCAATCCGCAGGGTTTCATCTTTTTGCTGACACGCTCATAGATATATTTCCCTGTTTTGTAGGACCCTGTGAAAAAGTAACCGTCCAGATCTGCATCAAGTAATAACTCTCCTACTTCTTTGGCTCCAACAGCACATTGAAAAACATCCGAAGGGACACCCGCTTCGTGCATGTATTTCTCAATTTCCAGTCCTGTTAAAGTGGCCAACTCCGAAGGTTTATAAATCACAGCATTTCCGGCAAGCAGTGCAGGTACAAATACATTGGTCCCTACCAGATAGGGATAGTTCCATGCTGAAATATTGCAAATAACTCCAAGCGGTTCGTAAGCAATTTTTTCCCGGGTAGCACCGCTGGCAACCATCCATTCTTCACTGTACGCCGAAGTTGCATTTGCTGTGAGCCATTCGATCCTCGCACAGGCACCATTTACTTCATTCTTTGCCTGTTGCAATGGTTTACCTACCTCGCTGCTCAATATCTCAGCACAGGACTGCACATGTTCCTGTAGCAGCCCGGCGAAACGCCGAAGGATTGCAATCCTTTCTTCGAGCGGAACCAGTGTCCATTTCTTCTGCCCTGCGCGGGCTTTGCTGATTTTCAGCTCTATGCTTTGCTGGTTATCTGATCTAACCGTTGTTATTACTTCGTCTGTGGCCGGGTTGACAATATTCATCTTTTAAATTTTATAGCTTCCTCAAAGAACCATTCTTTGATATTTTGAGAAAGCGGATTAGACTCCTTATTTTGTATTCGTTCGGGATGCCATTGGACACACAGCATCGGAGAGCGATCATTTTTCACTTTCCATTCTATCCCCTCAATAATCCCGTCATCAGAAAAGCAGTTAACGGAAAGTAATTCTGCCACCTTGTCAATTGCCTGATGATGAGCACTGTTTACAACTCCATCCGAAATAAAACAAACACTTTTCAATAAAGTATCTGCCTTTAAAAGGACAGGATGAACATAATCAATTCCATCCATATTCCTGTGATTTCGCTGACCGGCAGCCTCAAGATCCATAATCAGAGAGCCCCCAAGGGCGATATTGACCAGCTGCAATCCACGACAAATTCCGAGGATTGGCATTTTCAAGGATTGAGCCAGGCCAAACAATTCCAGCTCAAACTCATCCCTTGATCTGTTCCATGCTTTGGGCTGATTCGGATAATTCAAAAGCAGGGGTTCATAAAGCCATGGATCCAGATCTAGCCCTCCAGTCAGAAGCAAACCCTGACACAGATGAAGATCATCCAGGTTATTATTTTCCCATGAAAGGCTGATTATTTCGATTCCCCTGTCGTTGTCAAGTATCCACGCCGGGTAATTGGGATATTTGGTTTCCGAAAAACTGACTCCTATTTTAATAGTCTTGCTCAAGATTTATAAAGCTTTAGTATACAAGTTTTTAAAATCATCCCGGCTCACCGGTTTAGGATTATTGGGATGTGCAAAATCGGCAAATGCAAGATCAGCAAGGGTCTCGATATGTTCGGGTTTCACACC
>CAIOOC010000313.1 GCA_903859795.1 uncultured Bacteroidia bacterium | reverse complement strand
TGGTACATCCATTACTATTCGTATACGTAATATCACTCGTTCCGGCAGCTATTCCACTTACTAATCCACTATTACTAACAGTGGCGATTCCTGTTGCTGAAGAAACCCAGGCAACAGGTGATGCAGGAGTACCTGATCCTGTTAATTGTGTTGTTGAACCTGCACATAAGGTTAAGGTGCCTCCGACCGAGGGGAGCGCATTTACAGTTAGTACAACACTTGATGTATCATTATCAGGAACATAATCCCCTTTCCAATGATTGACATAAGCTTTATTGTTATATGTACCTGCAGCCCCGGCTGTTGCCGAAATTGTCATAAGGGCCGTCTGATAAGGAGCCAAAGTTCCAATTGACCATACTCCGGTTCCGGGAACATAGCTGCCCTGACTTACTGTAGACGAGACATAACTTAACCCCGATGGTAGCAAATCGTGTATGACCAGGTTCGTTGCATTATTTAAGGATGGCCCATTATGAACAATGCTAATCGTGAAAATAACATTATTCCCAGAACAAACAGGATTATAATTCACAGACTTGGTAACCGCCATATCCTCCTCAAAGGAGAGGAAATTACAGGTTGTAATACCACTAGGAGTCAGATAGGCATTAAGGTACGAGCGAATCCCATTAATAAAATCTGCAGAGGTGCCCTTTCCATAATCATGTCCTCCTGTAAAGAATACCATATGCCCCAACCCAGTCCCAATTTTTGCAGCATTTTGGCCCATGATGCCGGCATTGGCGCCGGTCCCAGACTGAACGGCATAGGCATTATTAATAAAGGTGCCTCCGTTAAGTGTCCAATTTCGCTCAGCTCCGCCTATATTTATGGGATCAAATTGTCCCTGATATTGCCCAAATGATAAATCGGCATTGGGATAGGCATAGGTAGTGGTTTCGGTATTTAAAATGGTAATCCCATTACTTGTAAAAAAATGTCCTGCCGTATTATTTTCATACGTGTCAACTGCAAGGCATTCTGCGAGAAAATTACCTCCGTTTTGAACATAGGTATGAATTGCATTTAAGTTAGCTGTTATAGCATCAGAATGTGCCTCCGAGGCAAAGGTATAGCATTGGTCGGGGAGATTAACCGCTGAGGACACCTGGTGAAAATTATCCGATAGTGAATCAATATTTGCCTGTTCCAAATAGGCGATATGTATTTTGGCATTTCCCCCATCGTTCAGGATGGCTGCTTTCGGCTTTTGGGTCAACACGTACCTTTGATCAACATCTACAGGATTGGTTAGCTGATATACATTGACTTTGGCTGCAGAGGCAGGGCCATTGTTAAAATTATTTATGATCGTAGGGACACTTACACCCGCGGGAACATCTCCCACGAAGATCATCATGGGTCCTCCGCTGAAATTCCTGGTTGCAGAACTCCCTGATGTTGGATATAGCTGTGAAGCATTGGCCGTAAAGTCGATTCCATCATGAATTTTCCCGCTTTTAATCATCCACCGTACTGCCACTTTATTGTTCAAAAGTGCGACCACCAATCCATAGGCATTTAAATTAAATGCGGTCCCTGACAACTGTAAAGTATTGTCCATAGGTATAATAAGGGTCCCGGCCGGTGCCGTAATGATGTGTGAATCCGGATTTGGCAGATCTGTGTTTCGGGGAGGCAAACAAGTGCTAATCACTGTAACGGTTGCAGTAACAGTACCACAGCTATTCGTATAGGTGATTAAAGTAGTCCCACCCAATATTCCGGTCACCAGACCGGAATTGCTAACTGTTGCAACGCCTGGCGAACCTGATGTCCAATTGGATCCGGAAGTTGGTGCTGATCCGGTAAGTTGGGTGGTTGATCCTGTGCAAACATTTAATGAACCTGAAATGGTCGGCGCTCCATAAACAGTGATAGTTGGCTGGACAGGTAAATTGGTTAAGGTTCCGCCGTTCTTTTTGAACTTCGAAGTAAAAGTATATACCCCTGTCGCTGTCGGAGCAGTTACTTTGGTTCCTCCACCCCCATAATTAATTGTAATAATCTCATTTTGAGCGGCATTAGCCGTATAGTTTATAGAGATCGTCCATGGGCCGGTTCCTGATACAGCTAGGGTTTTAGTCGCAGTACTTGTGAAATTAACATAGCCAGGATTTGAAGAGCTACTGGTCTGAGGTGCAGTCCAACCTGAAGGGATATCCAGTGATACCTGGGCTCCACTCTTGGCGGTTCCTCCTGTAAGGGTGTAGGTGAATGTGAAACTATTCCCGGTACTTGAAGCACATGAATAATTCGGCACAACAACCATAGTGCCGGTTCCATTATTTGCATCTGCTCCCTTTGCCACATTTCCGACAGAAACTATCATAAAAACCAATCCCATGAGCAGGTGATACCAAAATATAATTGACTTTTTCATAACCGTTGAATTTCACAAGGTTGTTTAATGACTTTGTTCATTTATCTTTATGCCAAGATGAATGGTAATAAACAAAGTTAAGCCCCCGGTATTGAAAGAGTCGGATGATAACCGTATATTTCCGTTTATATCCGTTTATATCCGGAAATAAACGGATATAAACGGAAAAAATTAAGTAAATTCTTTTAAAAATCAGAATTTGTTTTGTATATTAGTGGAATAGAAATAAAACGCTCTAATCCAATTTAATTTGATATTTATTCCAACGATAAACCACCTTCCAAACTGCCACCATGAAAAATCATCAAGAACAGAATAGTGCTATTAAACTGCGCCAGAGGGCGGAAAAAATATTAAAGAAGAAACTGACAAATACAAATCTTCAGCTCTCCCAGGAAGAGATGCAAAAACTTATTTATGAGCTGGAGGTACATCAGATTGAGCTGGAACTGCAAAATGAAGAACTAAAAATGGCACAGGCAGCTTCTAAAAATTATGCCGAGAAATATCATGAATTGTACGATTTTGCCCCAATTGGGTATCTCTCTCTTTCAAAAGATGGGGCTATTCAGGAAATTAACCTTTGGGCTTCAAAAATGCTCGGCAAAGACCGGTCCCATTTAAAAAACAG
This sequence comes from uncultured Bacteroidia bacterium, assembly GCA_903859795.1. Classification (GTDB taxonomy): domain Bacteria; phylum Bacteroidota; class Bacteroidia; order Bacteroidales; family Prolixibacteraceae; genus JAAFHB01. Next base: position 2,942 of record CAIOOC010000313.1, on the reverse strand, counting down.
CCTTCTTGGATTCTATATTTCAGATGATACAAAACCGATATTCAACCACTTTCTCTGGAAAATATTTACAGGTAACACCAATGAGAACTGCGAAGTAATAATTCCAATCGATGCATCCTCCCATATCGATGTGCGCCTTACAGGAACAATTGGAAGCTCTCAGGAACAATGTCTTGTAACTTTGCTGGATATCACAAACCAAAAAAGGGCTGAGGAGGAATTAAAGAAGTGGGCTACTCTGTTTCAACCTAAATCCAACTAACTAAAATGCAAAAAAAGGACAACTATCCTTAAATCAGATAATTGCCCTTCTGTATAAAATATATGGGTGGAAGATGGGGCTTGAACCCACGACCCCTGGTACCACAAACCAGTGCTCTAACCAACTGAGCTACATCCACCATTTAACGGGTGCAAATATAGAGAATGTTTTCCGAATCACACAAATGATTTTTCAACTTTGTTTCATGCTCCAAATAATAGGACGGAGAAAAAATGGCACCGGCTTTTTTGCAGAATGTAACAACCTAATATTTAATGACTAGAAACTAATTCTTCAATCATGCTTAAGGCCTTATTCAGTTATTCCGGTAGTTGTAATACCTTTGTGGCTTAAATATTTTCAAATAAGGGAAATGGATTATTTACTCGACAACCCGGATGCAGAACGGATATTTCAGGAAATATTACTGAGGATTAAGCGCTTACAGAACAGAGAAGTTGTTAATTCAATGCAAAGGAGGGGCATTGCCTACAAGGTTAATTTCGGCGTAGCCATTCCAATGCTTCGCCAGGTAGCCTCTGAATATACCCAAAATCACCTCGTGGCTCTGAAATTATGGAACAAGCAGTGGCGGGAGACGATGATTCTGGCGACACTCCTTGAGGAACCCTCAAAGGTAACGGATAACCAGATGGACTTCTGGGTGAAGAATCTTCAGTCAACCGAAATCGCAGAACAGGCAGCCATGAACCTGTTTTCCCAATCAGTTTTTGCCTATCAAAAGGCTTTTGAATACTGCATTGGTAAAAAATTATTGGTTAAGATTGTCGGATTACTGATTATCGGACGATTAGCCCTTACCGATCAGAACGCTGCGGATGAAAAATTCGATCCATTCTTTGAATTGATGTCCCCCCTGTCAAAAGACCCTCAACTCGCACTCGTTTTTTCCCGGATTTTTATCCAGATCGGGATGCGAAATCTGAATTTGCACGAAAATGCAATCCGCCATGCCCGGATTCTTAAAACCATCGATTCGGAGGTGTCATCCGAAAATGCCGATCTTATCCTTAGCGAACTCAATAATGATGAGGTAATTGCAATTATCAAAAGCAGACAAAACAGATAACTGGTTGAACACAATTTTAAAATTGCTAATTTCGACAAAATTTTAACCCCATTTCATGCCAATGAAACGAGCATATTCGATAAACACAAACAAAAATGAATATCTCGCATGCGAGTTCCCCCGATGGATCGGGGCCAGCTATCCGGCAATTAAAAAACAAATTATATTCGGATGAAAATCATAGAAGTTAAAGATAACAACACAATTAAGGCTTTTCATGAGGTCCCCTATGTTATTTATCATGGAGATACTAATTGGGTGCCACCCTTAAAATCGCTGGAAGAGTCGACTTTTGATCCTTCAAAAAATGCATTCTTTAATCATGGTGATGGAAAACGATGGATATTAAAAAGCGACGAAAATAAGATTATTGGAAGAATCGGAGCATTTATAAACAACAATAAAGCCCATACTTTTCAGCAACCGACCGGGGGATGCGGCTTTTTTGAATGCACTAATAACCAGGAGGCTGCCAATCTCCTTTTCGATACCGCCAAAGTATGGCTCGCCGCTCGGGGAATGGAAGCGATGGATGGTCCGGTCAATTTCGGTGAAAATCTGCTTAACTGGGGCCTTCTGGGGGAAGGGTATATGCAGCAGGGTTTTGGTATGCCCTACCATAAACCCTACTACCTTCCTCTGTTTGAAAATTATGGGTTTCAGATCTATTTTAAACAGTTTTCCTACCATCTTGATCTCGCTAAACCTTTCCCTGAACGGTTCTGGAAGATCGCCGAGTGGGTTGCAAAAAAACCAGATTTCAGGTTTGAACATCTCCAGTTTGAACGAATCGAGAAATATATCCAGGATTTTGTAAAGATCTACGAAAAAGCCTGGGCCCGACATGACAACCATCAAATGGTGGATCTGGATGATGTTCGGGGAATGATGAAAATAGCTAAACTCATTGCTGATGAAGAATTTATATGGTTTGCCTATTATAAAGATGAACCGGTATTACTGTTCGCGATGATTCCGGACTGGAATCAGATCATAAAAAAACTCCACGGAAAGACAAATCTTTGGAGCCTGTTGAAATTTATCTGGTATCGAAAAATCAGAACAATCACCCGCGCAAGGATACTTTTAATGGGTGTTGTTCCTAAATTTCAGGGAACAGGACTCGAATCTGCCGTCTTCTGGCACCTCGATAAAGTCATGAAACGCAAGCCCTGGTACAAAGAGGTCGAACTTTCGTGGGTAGGTGATTTCAATCCCAAGATGATGGCAATATACACCTCCGTAGGCAGTGTCCCAGCCAAGACCCACTATACAATGCGCTATCTTTTTGATCGGGAGATCCCTTTTGAAAGAGCTCCGATGCTGATGAAAAACCTTCAGGTTATCCGTAAAGAACGGGATTTAGCTCACGAAAATAATAGCCAGGAGGCTTAGGGAAGGATCTGAAAAAGAAATTTGTAAATTCTTTTAAAAAAACCTATTGCAAATTATTGAAGTATGCTTATCTTTGCACCCCATATCCAGATAAAAGATTTTAAAATAAGATATTTAATAAATTAAAATTCACATGAAAAAGGGAATACATCCGGAAAGTTATCGGCTGGTAGCATTTAAAGATATGTCAAACGA
>CAIOOC010000312.1 GCA_903859795.1 uncultured Bacteroidia bacterium | reverse complement strand
GATCCAAAAGATCTCAAATAGTTTAAAATTGCAACTGAAAATTGCGTTTTAATCCCCTTTTTAAACTGTTTATTGCCAGATTTATCTTATCTTTAAGTGTGAAATCGCTTCGCACTGTTTCTGCAAACGGTAAATTAAAAATGCCAGGATCAAATTTGTAAAAAATGGAGGAAATTTTATCATGAAATCAACAAGCTTTTTTTCGACACTAATCTTTGTAATTATTTTTGGGATTGGATTGGCATTTGCCTATTCAAATGCGGGTGTTCAACCTGGTCCAGAGGGAACTATAATCGGTGTAATATCATTTATTATTGCTTTAATCATTTCATCATCTATTAAGGTTGCGGACCAGTGGGAAAAGGTGGTTGTCCTCCGGTTGGGCCGTTTCCACGCACTTAGGGGACCCGGAATGTTTTTTATCATTCCCGTAATTGATACTACGCCATACTGGATTGATATCCGGGTTATTACATCCTCTTTTACGGCAGAAAAAACACTTACAAAAGACACCGTACCGGTGGATGTAGATGCTGTGCTGTTTTGGAAGGTTGTTAATCCAACCAAGGCAGCACTTGATGTCGCTGATTATAAGAGTGCAATAAACTGGGCCTCCCAAACTGCCTTGCGTGATGTAATTGGTAAGACAATGCTTTCTGACATGTTGGAAGGGAGAGAAAAGATCAGTAATCAGCTACAGAAAATTATCGATGAGCGTACCGAACCGTGGGGAATTAATGTTATTTCAGTTGAAGTAAAAGATGTGCTGATACCTCAGGCACTTGAGGATGCGATGTCAATGCAGGCTCAGGCAGAGAGGGAGCGTCAGGCCAGGGTTATTCTGGGAGATTCTGAAAGACAAATTGCAGTGAAGTTTGAGGAGGCTGCAAAATCATACTCCGATAATCCCACTGCCCTTCATTTAAGGGCAATGAATATGCTTTATGAGGGACTGAAATCAAACTCAACGATTGTAGTAGTTCCCAGTACCGCACTTGAAAGTATGCAGTTAGGAGGTCTCGCTGGAATAACGGCTTTAACAATGGGATTGAACAAGGAGAAGGAGGGACTAAAGCCAGAATAATGAAAATCATTATTTCTTCATTTTCGGAAATAATTTGATAGTGATGACAAATAAAATTATTTCTCTTATGCATTTTTGCTCTGATTCAAATTCCTAACAATACTAAACCTAAGCCATGATTTTAGAATCCTGGCAGTTCTATTTCTGAATTGCTAAATACACTTATTGTTAAAAGAGCGACACCTGTTGCCCAAATAGTATCATCTGTCATTATTGATAAGTGATTTTCAATTATTTATTTGAATTTTAAACATGCTGAATAACATGTATTTAAGGCTTATTTTATTAAGATTTAATTTATTAAATATAATAAATTTGTTAGTAAAATGATTCAGGTAAAGTTCTACTTTATATGATTCTGTCTTGTAATCAGATTAATTCAAAACGATGAAAAACTCAATAAAACTTACGCTTCTCACTTTGATGTTGCTGGTCACACTTGTTAAATGCAAGAATGAGTATGTATATCATGACATTAAGCCTCAACTTGAACTAAATGTAAAAAATCAGTCAGGTGAGATTGTTACCGGTGCATTAATAACTCTTTATTTGGTGAAAAATGATTGGAGCCAAAAAGTTAATATCATCCAAACATTAGAGACCGACTCTAAAGGCACTGCCCTATTTAAAAATTTGGATCAACGGATTTATTATTTTTTTGTCGAAAAGGGAACTTTAAATAATGCTTTGGAAGTATCCTATTTTGCCCTTCCTTTAAAATTAAATGAGATTAGGGTTATTCAAACAATTGTAAACTAACAATTTCCTGACAATGAATAAGATCCAATATTTTATATTACTGTTGAGTGTTATTTTTATAACTTCCTCATGTAAAAAAGTGGTTGAAAAAGATAAGGAAGTTATCAGGGTTGCGGATACTCAAAGTTCAATAGTAAAGCCAGCTCAAAAATTCCTTGTACTGGATAATAAAAACATTACGTCATTGGTTTCCAAAGATACAGTACTCTATGAAAATCAAAAGGTTCCAATATTTGAAATTACAGTATCAGGAAGTAGTGCAGATAGTATCCATACCGGAACAATCATTGTTGATCAATCTGGAAGGGGAGCTGTTTATCTTGTAACAGGGATTCAAAAAAATAAATCTCTAAATATTAACCTGAGTTTTTTTGCAATCAAAGCTCCGTTAAGTTTCTTATTTAATTACGAAGGGGCTACAATATCCTATAATTCACCTGAAAATAGGGCGAAAAGGAATAGTACAATTGATGCTAAGATTTACGGAAATGACCTGGTATTAGATGGCTCCAGATCAACCCTGGATGAAACTGGCAAAAGTGAAAACTGGCAGGGTTATACATCATCAGTTGATAATACATTAATTAACCTTAATTTTTCAGCAGCCCAAAGTATAGGTTTGATGGAGGTTAATGATAAAGGCGCTCCTCTTGGAAATTCAAAATCCGTGGATATTAAATTAAGTGGATATTTGAAAATTAATCCCGGGATCGACTTCCTAATGACCTATAACCCTGAATATATTAAATCTGATCAATCAGCATTAATTGCCTTTATAAGTGCCATGACAGGCTCATTACCCTCTGTTTTGTTTGGTCCGGCTCTTGCTGTTGGTACATTGAAAAGGATAAAAGCAATTACATATACCGAATTTGATTATGGCCTGGATGTTGAACTTGCCATGAAAGGTACAATTGAAAAAAAACTCTTTGAAAAAGATCTATTAAAGGTAGAAGACATTTATATGGTAGGATTTTGTCCTGTTTCTCAGGTTACTAAACTTAAACTCAAAGTTGATTTATCTGCCGCTGCAGCAGATGTTGTTTCCTTTTCTTATAAAAATGAAAATGATATAGTTTTAGGGTTTGATTTACAAAGGACAAGTCTGACAGATAAAACGATAAAATGGTATAATAATGTGGATTCCAGGAATACTTATGGCCTTTCTAACAGAGTGGAATTTGAATTAAAAGCAGGTATCAAACTAGTCTGTGAAACTGAAATATATGTCCTTGGCATAGTCGGACCACATAGCGAAGCTGGATTATTTTTTGACGGAACATACAAGCAATGGGTATCAACCTATAGTCCATATCCCGGGTGGGCGTTAACAGTTGATGCAGGAGTGATATTCTCCGGATCGATTGATCTTTCGTTTTTCCATTATGATCACATGACATGGGAAATGTTTAAGTCCGTTGAGGTGATACCAATTATGAAAAATCTTTATACTTGCCCCTACAAAATAGAGCTCATTGACGGGAATAACCAAACAGGTAGTAAGGGGCAATACTTGCCAAAACCAATCAAGGTCAAAGTAGAAGACTCTTTTGGAAATCTGGTTCCATCATTTTTACCCCAGGTTGCTGTATTTTTTGGTGCAAAAGATAATACCGGCTTTAATGGATCGGTTTCTGACTCGCCTGTTCTGTCAACAGATGAAGTTGCTCAGACAAATTGGAGTTTAGCCAATCAACCCGGAGGGCAAAATATGTATGCCTTTCTAAAATCGGAAACAGGTACCCCGACAGGTATTGCAGCCTTGGTAACTGCATTTTCTAATTCGGTGGTGCCAACTGTAACAACATCACCAATAACTAATTTAACACAAACAACGGCTGGTTGCGGTGGCAATGTAACTTTTGATGACGGATTATCAGTTACTGCGCGGGGGGTTTGCTGGAGCACATCCACGATCCCAACAATTTATGATAACAAGACCATAAATGGTTCTGGCCTGGGAAGCTTCACAAGTTCAATTGCGAATTTAATTCCAGGGGTAAACTATTATGTAAGAGCTTATGCCACAAATAGCGCAGGAACTGGTTATGGAGATGCCATCAGTTTGAATGGGTTAACAGCCGATATTAATAATATTGTACCTCAATACATCATCGATGAGATGAAGAATTTAGGAATGCCAGTTTATACCGGCTATACACCACCAATAATCAATGGAATT
>CAIOOC010000311.1 GCA_903859795.1 uncultured Bacteroidia bacterium | reverse complement strand
TTAAACTTTTACCTTTGTCATTCGATTTTATACAATAGCTATTTTGTTATGAATGAGAAACATATGAATCTGTTTCATGAATTCCCTGCCGTGTCCACGGAAACATGGGAATCACAAATCCGCACTGATCTTAAGGGTAAAGATTACGACAAGACTCTAATCTGGTCTACCAATGAAGGTATAAAGGTGCGTCCTTATTATCGGGATGAAAATTTAGAGGGTCTCGAATTTGTGGATACTCTTCCAGGACAATTTCCGTATGTCCGGGGAAATCACAAAACTGGTAATCATTGGTTGGTCCGGCAGGAGATTGATGTTACCGATTTTGGAGAAGCGAATCAAAAAGCAATAGGCCTGCTTTCTAAAGGTATCACCTCTGTTGGTTTTGTGTTTAAGAGTTGCCAGGAGATAAGTGTAGAAAACCTGCAGGAACTTTGTAACGGAATTGATCTTGAAAAGACTGAGGTTAATTTTGTAATGACCTGCAAAAATGCTCCATTGGTCAAAAATCTTATTACATTTCTAAAAGAGCAAAAAGCTAATCCTGAAAAGGTGAAAGCCTCTGTTAACCTTGATCCGGTAGGAGTCTATACCTTAAAAGGGAAATTCTGCTCAACCGAAAATGAAGCTTTTGACCGCGTCAAGAATGTCCTGGATTTAGCTGCTGATTATTCTGGAATCCAGGTAATTGGGATCAACGGCCGGAACTTTAACAATGCCGGTGCTTCAATAGTACAGGAGTTGGGGTTCTCATTAGCGATTGGTGCAGAATATTTGACACGATTAACTGACCTTGGGCTGGATGCGGGGAAAATTGCTCCGAAGATCCGTTTCAACTTTGGAATTGGGGGAAACTATTTCATGGAAATAGCCAAACTTCGTTCTGCGAGGATGTTGTGGGCCAAATTGGTACAGGCTTACAATCCTAAATGCGATTGTAACGAAAAATGTGGTGACGGAGTATGTCTTTGCGCCGGTAAAATGCACATTCATTCGGAGACATCCATTTGGAATAAAACAATTTATGACTCTTATGTGAATCTTCTTCGTACCCAGACAGAAGCAATGTCTGCCACACTCGGAGGAACAGATTCATTAACTATACTTCCTTTTGATGTGGTATATGAACAACCTACTGAGATTGCTGAAAGGATAGCCCGCAATCAGCAGGCAATTCTCAAGGAAGAGGCACATTTTGATAAAATTGCGGATCCTGCAGCCGGCTCATATTATATTGAATCTCTGACTGCTGCAATCGCTGAGCAGGCCTGGAAACTTTTCATCGATATTCAGGACAAAGGTGGATTTTTAGCTGCCTTCCGTGAAGGGTTTGTTCAGGCTCAGGTAAATGAAATGGCGACTAAACGCAGAAAAGCCGTTGCCACTCGGCGCGATAATATATTAGGGGTAAATCAGTTTCCGAATTATTCGGAACAAATAACAGATACACTGAGCAATCAGTTGTTCGAAGCATTTGACCAGACAGATAAAGACGCTGAAGTTGAGACGATTAAATTGTATCGCAGCGCTCAGCAATTGGAAGCTTTAAGGTATGGAACTGATTGTTTTTCTTCTCGGAATAAAAGGCCAAAAGCGTTTATGCTAACAATCGGAGATCTGGTTTTTAGCAAGGCAAGAGCGCAGTTTTCATCAAATTTCTTTGCTGTTGCAGGATATGAAGTTGTCGATAACAACTGTTTTGACTCAGTCGAATCGGGTGTTAAGGCAGCTTTTGACGCCGAAGCGGATATTGTCGTAATTTGCAGTTCGGATGATGACTATGCAACATTTGCCCCTGAAGCCTATCGTCAGTTGAAAGGGAAAGCAATCTTTGTTGTTGCAGGTGCGCCTGCCTGTTCGGACGCGCTGAAAGGTGCCGGAATCGAGAATTTTATCAGTGTTAAAAGCAACTTGCTTGAAACACTCACGGAGTACAATCATAAACTTGGGATTAAATAAAATCAATCATGAGACCTGATTTTAGAGAAATAGATATTAATGAAGCTCCTAAAACGGACTTTTCATCTGAAGAATGTTTGGATAAAAAGGGAGTTGAAGCGACATGGGTTACACCTGAGTTGATTCCCGTAAAAAGCGTTTATACCAAAGATGACCTTGAAGGTCTTGAGCATTTGAATTATGCGGCAGGGATTGCCCCTTTTCTTCGTGGCCCATATTCAACAATGTTTGTCACGCGGCCCTGGACAATCCGTCAATATGCGGGTTTTTCTACAGCTGAAGAATCCAATGCATTTTACAGACGCAATCTGGCCGCTGGTCAGAAAGGGCTCTCAGTAGCCTTCGACCTTGCCACGCACCGTGGTTATGACTCCGATCATCCGCGTGTTGTCGGAGATGTCGGAAAGGCCGGTGTGGCTATCGACTCGATCCTGGATATGAAGATCCTGTTTGATAATATCCCGCTGAATAAGATGTCAGTTTCGATGACAATGAACGGCGCAGTACTGCCTGTATTGGCTTTCTACATCGTAACTGCTCTTGAACAGGGTGCAAAACTCGAAGAGCTTGCAGGGACAATTCAAAATGATATTCTCAAAGAGTTCATGGTGCGCAATACCTATATCTATCCGCCGGAATTCTCAATGAAAATTATTGCTGATATCTTTGAGTACACTTCCAAATATATGCCTAAATTCAATTCGATATCTATTTCGGGTTACCACATGCAGGAAGCCGGTGCTACAGCAGATATTGAAATGGCCTACACCCTTGCCGACGGACTGGATTATATCCGGACCGGAATCAAGGCTGGTTTAACCGTTGATGCTTTTGCCCCCCGGTTATCATTCTTTTGGGCAGTGGGAATGAATCACTTTATGGAGATTGCCAAAATGCGTGCAGCCCGTATGATCTGGGCTAAACTGGTTATACAATTTAATCCTAAGAGTGCTAAATCAATGGCCCTGAGGACCCACTCCCAAACTTCGGGCTGGTCGCTTACGGAGCAGGATCCATATAACAATGTGGGTCGCACCTGTATCGAAGCTATGGCGGCTGTTCTTGGGCATACCCAGTCATTGCATACCAATGCACTGGACGAGGCTATTGCACTTCCAACGGAGTTCTCAGCACGTATTGCCCGCAATACCCAGTTATATATCCAGCAGGAGACTGAAGTATGCCGTTCACTCGATCCATGGGCTGGTTCCTATTATGTGGAGACACTGACAAACGAGTTGGTAAAGAAAGCATGGGCTCTTATCCAGGAGGTTGAAGAGTTGGGCGGGATGTCGAAGGCTATTGAAACCGGAGTACCCAAAATGCGTATCGAAGAGGCAGCTGCCCGCACACAAGGGCGCATCGATTCAGGCACCCAGGCTATTATTGGCGTAAATAAATACAGGCTGGAAAAGGAGGATCCAATTGACATTCTGGATATCGACAATACGGCTGTTCGTCTTTCTCAAATCGAAAGATTGAATAAACTTCGTGCAGAACGTAACGAGGCCGAAGTGATTGAAGCACTTGAGGCTATAACTGAATGCGCTCGTACAGGTGAAGGGAATTTACTTGAACTGGCCATCATAGCCGCTCAAAAAAGGGCTTCTCTTGGTGAGATTTCATCCGCCTGTGAGAAGATTGCCGGACGTTATAAAGCAACAATAAGAACCATATCAGGCGTGTATTCATCAGAAGCTAAAAACGATAAGGACTTTGAACAAGCTATTGAGCTTGTTAATAAGTTTGCGGAAAAGGAGGGTCGTCAACCACGCATCATGATTGCAAAAATGGGTCAGGATGGCCACGATCGTGGCGCTAAAGTCGTTGCGACAGGTTATGCAGACCTCGGTTTTGATGTTGATATGGGCCCATTATTCCAGACACCGGCCGAAGCTGCCAAGCAGGCGGTCGAGAATGATGTGCATGTATTGGGTGTTTCGTCACTTGCTGCGGGTCATAAAACGCTGATACCATCGGTTATGGAAGAGTTGAAGAAACTCGGGCGTGAGGATATTATGGTAATTGCAGGGGGAGTCATCCCGGCCCAGGATTACCAGTTTCTTTACGATTCAGGAGTTGTAGCGATCTTTGGCCCCGGCACCTCAGTTGCTGCTGCCGGCAGGAAGATCATGGAGATATTGATCGCGGCACAGGCAGAGGAATAAAAAGTTTCCCGGGAAGCATTCTGTTATTCAGGAACCCGAACCTCAAAACAGATGACTTTGGAGAGGAAGCAGTCGATAAATAAATAGAACACAGATTACACAGATGTAACTGATTTGCTCTGATCTTTAGTTTGATCCGTGAAAAGCAGTCAGATCAATGTAATTTGTGTTCTTTTATTTTATAAATAATATCAACACTTTATCTCGCAGACACACACAAGTTCGAAGGAAGAAATT
>CAIOOC010000310.1 GCA_903859795.1 uncultured Bacteroidia bacterium | reverse complement strand
CATTTTCGGTCTTGGTAAATCATGTACACCACTCATCACTGCCCAAGCTTTCCCTTTCACATCGGGATCGAAAGTCAGCCAGTAGGTCGTATTTACCCATTTCTCGGGAATACCATTATTTTTGCTCCCGCTCATCCAGCTTACTGTCCCGTTACGACTTTCCATAAGACCTATATCGGTCGTTGGAATATAGACATGGTTTTTGTCAAACGGATCGAAAACTATTGTATAACCTGTAGTAACTTCAATTCCTCTTGAAGACCAACCATTTGTATTGTTTTTTGAATAAACCTGCTCCCAGGTTTTTCCTCCGTTGTTGGTTTTAATGTTGCGTCCAAAGTCTGTAGCAAAACAAATATCCGGGTTAGTAGGAGAGACGCCAATCCCAAATGGATTCTCACCCCAACTGGGTCCGTAACGTTCATTCATCCAATCTCTGCCGAAATTATACGATGGTTTAAAACCTTTGCTGGTTTGAACATCTTTCCAGACTAGTTTCCATGTTTTGCCATAGTCGGACGATCTGGCAACTCCAATACAGGTTGAATCGTTGCCAACCTGTAAATTATTATAGGAAACATATACCATTTCGGGATGAAATTCGCTTGTACCTATCGTTCGCCATTCAGGAAGATCTGAATCATTACGTTTAAATTTCAGAACACCATCCTGTCTGTTTTCCCAGCTTTGGCCACCGTTATCGGTAAAATATATCCCTGATTTATCCTCTTCAGGTTGAAAATAAGACTTTCCCGAGATCGCATAGATGATGAATTTTTTATTTTGCTTATCAAAACCTCCGCAAAAGAGGGTAAGTGTTTTAACCCCTTTAGGATTTGGATCCTCGCGCCAGCTCCCATTTACTTTTTGAGTAACTCCATAATTACTTGCCACATAAACTGTTCGGTTATCCTTCGGAGATGAGGGGTCAATAAATATCTTTTTAACCCCTTTCCCTAATTCTTTTTCTGATTTCCAGTGGTTTCCCCCATCCTCTGAATTACAGAATGTCGTTATATTATTAATCGAAATAGCGGCGTACAATTTCTTTGAATCGGACGGATCGACAGCCAATGCCAGCACATCGCGGCTGGTACTGTCTTTGGTTATTATCACCTCTTCGGCATGATCTCCCTTCGAAACCAGGCCATTAATTTGAGAAGGATCGGGGTAAATCAAGTTCCAACTATTTCCTTTGTCAGTGCTTTTAAACAATCCCAATGATTTGGCATAGATTGTATTGGGATCATATGGATCAAAAACATAAAACTTAACCATTCCATGAAGGTTAAACATCCTCCAGCTATCTCCTCCGTTGTGGGTTACAAATGAACCACCCATATCGCAACTCACAAAAGCCATCTTAGGATCGTGGGGACTTACTGCAGGGTTAAACATTGCACCACCGCCACCTGCTCCGACATATCCCCATGCGTCATTCCTGCCATTCGGATTTTTATCACCCGAATCTGCCGAATAGGCTTTTGAAATTTGACAGTTAATTAGGGATATCGTCAGAATTAGTATTCCCCAAAGCAAAATCTTTCCGGCCACTCTTTCCCCAAGGCTTTGTATAGTCATCATTTTATTTGATAAATAATTTATTCAACAATTTTAAACCAACGCACCGCATTAAGGTGATAGATCTTATCGACAACCTCCCTGGTTAGCTGTAATCCCTTAAATTCTCCGTCAAATTGTTTGGCTGTCATTGTTTCGTTGGTCACAAAGTATTTCCAATCCTTTAACCAGGTTTCATGCAAATCTGTTTTCACTTTATCCAGAATGGTCAGCTCATCAAATCCGAAATCAGTTCCATAAATAAGCCGGTCCTGATATTTGATGAAGAAATTACGCACCTTCTCCCGATCTGTCTTTGACTGGTACTGCAGATGACATATCCTTTCCGTCATATCAACCGCCATATTGGGATATTTATCCAACCGTTTGGCAAGTTCATCAGTACTCCACTCCAGACTGCCCAAATGGGCGCCAACAAACCTCATTTTTGGATGGTGCTCAAGGAACCTGTCCCTGGCATTTATCTGATCTTCGTAGGATGGATACTCCGGATGGAGGAACATATGATATTCGGGATGCTCCTTAAAATATTCCTTGTCACTATTTACGGTCATTTTCTCAATCGGAAGCCAGCAATTTCTGGGCTCCCCGAGATGTCCCAACACCGTTTTATCCTGCTGGATCATAAAATCAATGATCGGATCAAATTTCGGATCATCGATCATAATAAAATGATCCGATTTGTCCTTGTAAGTCATACCAATATTTTTCCAGACTTTAAAACCTAAGGCTCCGGCAGCAAAGTCTGTTTTCAGTCTGGCGATAATTCCGTCAGACCAATTAGCCGAATCAAAATTGGCCAATGTAAAGGCGGACACGAAATTAACCCTGTTGGGGAATTGTTTGTGTTGTACAGAGGCAAACTCAAACTGTCTGTCAACTGGGGGTAATCCCGGAACGTCAACATTCACATACAAAAGACTGAAATTGTCAGCTTTAGCCTGGTCAACAAAGGCTGTGCTGGCAGAAT
>CAIOOC010000309.1 GCA_903859795.1 uncultured Bacteroidia bacterium | reverse complement strand
GGATGATTAACAGTATAATAAATTGACAGTTAAAAAAATGAAAGAGATTTATTTTACTAATATACAAAAAAAAATGAATTGTTTTAAAAAAATATCCGATTACAAACGTTTAAAACCGAATACAAACGTTTAAAACCGAATACAAACGGAAATAAACGATTAACATCCGAATCGCAGTGTTAGGTTGATTTAAATTTGTAAGGATATGGTTTACTAAATTCATTTCAAGTATGAATCCAAATCTCTCAACTAAAGCAAGACGCGATCTCAAACTGGTGAGTGACGTGCTCTCAGGTGATACAAAGGTTTTTGAATACATCATTAAAGATTATACCGCAAGCATCTACCTTATTATTCTTAAAATCGTCTGTTTTAAAGATGTTGCAAAAGAACTCACCAACGAGGTTTTTGAAAAGGCATTTTTCAATATTCATCAGTATGAAGCAAATTCCCCTTTCAGTTCGTGGTTATTCCGCATTGCACATAATCATGCTATCGATCATTTGCGAAAAAAAAAGGCTGTCAGCAACTACCTGGTCTTACAGAAAGGGAATATTAAAAGTATTGATGAGGGGTGCCAGTATAAAATCCAGTCGAGTACCGATAATCCGGAAGAAGCTATGATAAAGGATGAAAAGGCTGAAATTGTACGTAAAGTCGTTTCTGATTTGCAACCCAGGGATAGGGTACTGCTTGAAATGCGTTACTTCGGCGAGTATACTTATAATGAGATTGCCAGTGAATTAAAAATACCTGTCGGGACGATAAAAGTACAATTATTCCGTTCACGCAAGCTTCTGTTTGACAGGTTGAAAAACAGTGAAATCAATTACTCCTGAATTATTGAAAATACTGTTATGCAAATAATCATGAAATATTTCCCCAATTTGTCTCCAGATCAGATTTTTCGTTTCGGAAAGTTAGCCTCACTATACCGAAACTGGAACGCCATTGTTAATGTCATTCCCCGAAAAGATATTGAAACTTTTTATGAAGAACATATTTTACATTCCCTGGCGATAGCAAAGGTGATATTTTTTAAACCCGGAAGCAGAATACTTGATGTCGGAACAGGTGGGGGTTTTCCTGGTATTCCGCTTGCGATCTTATTCCCTACCTGCCAGTTTACCCTGCTGGATTCAATGCAAAAAAGAATTTTGGTAGTTCAGTCGGTAGCCGATACCCTGAATCTTAAAAATGTCATAGCCATCCAGGGAAAGATTGAGGATGTTTTTGATCAATATGATTTTGTTGTCTCACGGGCTGTGGCAGCTTTCCCAAACCTGGTAGGCAAGGTGAGAAAAAATGTTTCCCCAGTTTCACAAAATGTAAGGAAAAACGGAATCATCTATTTAAAAGGTGGGAGTTTTGAGGATGAAATAATTGATTACAAGAGTAATATTGAAGTGTCTGAAATCATTCGTTTCTTTGATGAACCATGCTTCCGATCCAAAAAAGTGATCTATCTTCCAATACTTAACAATTATGCTGAGAATATTCAATTATCCCTGAAGAATGACTTTAGGTGAGTATTGCAATCTATTGCCCAATCTGTTTTACAAGAAGTGAAAAATCAAAGTTGTACCTATGGTCGCCAGGTAATTCGTTGATAATAATGTTCTTCTTTATTTCCAGCCCGCTTTTCATTACCTTAACCTCCTCCTTCCCAAACGTACAAATAACAGGCAATCTAATCCCTTCAATTTCGGGTTTTACTTTGTATTTTCGGTTCAGGTTTTCAGTCTCGCCAACCAGGTCACTCAACCGTATCACAAAATCGGTACTGGCAGAAGGGGAGATCAGAACGATCTTTTTAATTTGTTTCTGCAATGCTGAAGATAACCTGTTTGGCAGAAAGCTAGCCACATCAGCTCCGAAGGAATATCCAACGATAATCACTGACGATTTCTTCCATCCCTGACTATAGTAATCGGTCAATTGCCCGATATCGCGGGCAAACTCGTCGGGTAATTTCCCGCTCCAGAAATATTTCCGACTGTTGAGGGCAATCACGCCATAACCTTGCTGCCCCATTTCGCGGACTATTTGCTGATTGAAACTATTCCACCCTCCGTCACCGGTGATATAGATAATCAATTCATCATGGGTACCATGTGAAACAGAAATCTCCAACGGGAGGTCCGATATTAAATCTGGACTCTGGGCGCGAAGGAAACAGAGGTTACTAATCAGTATAGTTAAACTAAGGTACAGGATTCGGAACATATATATCGTATTGAAAAATAATAGTTTAACTAGAAAATTTTATTGTCAAAGGTAATCCAACTATTTTGAATTAAGCATGTTGCCTACCTATGGTAATTAACCACAAAGATATCATTACGTTTTCTT
>CAIOOC010000308.1 GCA_903859795.1 uncultured Bacteroidia bacterium | reverse complement strand
CGGGAATTCCGAATTCTCCAGGAATTTTAAAGGCATTCACTATTCTGATGAAGTATCACCTGGAAAGATAATTTCTATTCATCTGATTGTAGATGTCTCCTCTGTTGAACTGTTTGGTCAGGGAGGTAAAGTAGCTATGACCGATATCTTTTTCCCTAATGAGATATTCAATGATTTAAGTGTCTACAGTATAGGAGGATCAGTTGAATGTAAAAACGTTACTATCTACAAACTCAATAATATCTGGAATCACTAAGAATGCTTTATTCTTTTGAAAAGACCAAAGTTCTGTTTTGAAGGGTTTAAAATTCCAAAATGGCTGATCCAAGATCTGGGTCAGCCATTATTGCCTGCATTATTTTGCAAGAATTCACTTGGTGAGATCTTTAAATAATCTTTAAAACTTTTGGAGAAATAAGAGGGACTCGAAAAGCCGGTTTCATAGGCCACTTCGGCTATTGATTTCCCGCTCTCCTTCAACAATACAGTAGCCTTATTAAGCTTAATATTCCGGATGAATTCACTAACCGTAAGGCCGGTCAGGTGCTTTATTTTCCGGTAAACGTGAACACGTGACAGGCCTATCTCAACACTTAATTCCTCTACTCCATATTCGGCATTCTGGATATTTCGTTCAATTGCCTTAATGCACCGCTTCAAGAATGAATTATCCAGTTGGGACATTTTATTTTCTGGGCTGCCTGGCAGCAACATGTTTTCCTGATAGTGTTTACGGATCTTTTGTCTGATCTCGATAAGCTTTCTGACTCTGACAAGCAAATGCATACTATTGAATGGCTTTGGCATATATGAATCAGCTCCGGTTTCCAATCCTTCGATCTTCTCCTCCTGCGATGAACGGGCGGTAAGCAGGATAACAGGAATATGACAAATCTGAAAATCTGATTTTAACTTTTTGGTAAATTCCAGCCCATCCATCACTGGCATCATTACATCGCAAATGATCAGGTCAGGTTCCTCCTGATCGATCTTCTCCAATGCCTCTTTGCCGTTTCCCGCTTCAATAATTCTATAATCATTCAGCAATGAATTTTTGATGAATTCCCGGACATCAGAATTGTCTTCAACAATTAATACCGTTAATTGCTGATCAAAATTGGTGTTCAAGCGTGTGGTTCTCGCTGGTTTGTGCTCATCCGTTTTTACCGGTTCGTAAATCGTTTCTATTTGCCGTTCAATACGATCATACTCCTTGTCAGTGATAATAATCTCTTCCGTGTTGATGTGTTCTTTACCAAGGCGTAGGAACACATAAAACGATGAACCATTTCCTTTGCTGCTTTCTATAGTCAGATCGCCTTTGTGCAAATCTACAAACCCCTTTGATAAGGCTAATCCAACTCCTGTTCCCTCAATAATCCTGTCAGTTTGTTGATCCCCTCGATAGAAGATTTCAAAGATCCAGGCCAGTTGATTTTCAGAAATTCCAATCCCATTATCCATTACTGTGATTTTGATAGCATCACAAAGCTCGTCTTTAAATTGATGGTGGCAGGTTTCGATCAATATCTCAATCTTACCATAATCAGAAGTAAATTTAAATGCGTTAGATAGCAGATTGAATAAAATCTTATCCAATTTATCTTTATCAAAAAGCAACTCCTTTTTACCAATTGCCGGATTAAACTGGTAATCAATATGTTTTTTGATTGCCAGTTCATCAAAAGACTCTTTTATACCTTTTGTGAATTGTATTATATCATAAAATCCGGCATTAAGCTTCATTTTAGAACTATCCATCTTTTGTAAGTCCATCAACTGGTTGATTAATCTGAGCAGCCTGTTAGCATTTCGATGCATCATCTGAAGTCTGTTCAGTAATTCGGGCGTAAGGCGGGAGTTGTTCATTATATCTTCAAGAGGACCTAAAATGAGTGTTAGCGGAGTCCTGAACTCATGGGAGATATTTGTAAAAAACCTTAATTTTGCTTGCGTTGCCTCCTCCAATTGGAAACTTATCCTCCGCAATTCCTCATTTTGTCGAATAATCTCTTTAGTTTGAGCTTCAAGTTTAAAATTTGCCGATTGTTTGTTTCGAAAAGCCCTGAATAACAAAGTAACAAGTATTATTACCAGTACAAGAGAAACTAATGACACAATCAGGTAGATTTGCTGACTGTAAAATCTTTGTAATTGCAAATCAAAGTTTTGTTTTGAGGAATCTATATTCTTGTGAAGCGTAAGAATCTCCTCCGATTGAGATTTAATGGCCTGCACATTTGCCGAGTCGATAACCATCGTATTGAGGTCATTCTCCTTATAAAAAGGTTTATTATTGAGAATGTCGGCTGCCAGGGAGATAGAAATCCTTCCTCCTGTAGGGTAGAGTAGAGTCGCATCAAATTTCTTGTCGATTACTGCCTGGATACCTCCACCAGGTCCGGGCAATCCATCAATTCCAATAATAAAAATGTCCTTTTCTTTCTTTTGTTTAATATAAGAATTGTATGCCCCCATAGCCATCACATCGTTGTGAGCATAAACCAAATCGAAACTGAGCTTCTGGGATAGTGCTTCATTCATAGTCTGCCACCCCCCGGTATATTCCCATTCTCCTGATTTAGATTTCACTATTGTAATATTGGGAAACTTGGAAATCTCATCTAAAAAGCCATTGTGCCGGTCTTTTGTAGGAGAGGAACCCATTAAACCTTCAATCTCAAGGATCTTACCTTCACCTTTTAACAACTTGACTGCATATTTTCCGGCAGACTTGCCAATCTGATAATTATTGGCGCCGATAAATGCAGTATAATCTTCAGACTCTATTTTCCGGTCAATTAGGATTACAGGTATTCCTTTCTTATATACATTCTTGACAATTGATGTGAGTGGTTCAGATTCATTCGGTGAGACGATCAGAAGGTCAATATTCTGAGTAAGCAGATCGTTTATATCCTGAACCTGTTTTTGGCTGTTGTTCTCGGCATTTTTTGTAATAAGCTCAAGGCTGGGATAATAGGTTAACTCATTTAACATCTCCAAAAGCATAGTCTTGCGCCACGTATCTGCGTTAGTGCACTGGGAAAACCCGACTTTATATTTTCGGATCTGGGATGTTTGTGAAAATCCAAAGTGTACAAGAATGGAAAAAATGATAGTTATAAATAACTGTTTCTTCATTTAATAGTTAATCAGTTTGTGGAGTAAAGATAAAAAAATTAACAGGAATCTTAGTTTCTTAATAATTACAGTTGACATCACTATTCACCTAATATGTTTTTTAACTATTCTTATTGAAAAGCTATTACCCCGGATCTAAAACGCCAGGTGATATTCAGGTAAATATGTCCATGTAGCAATTTAACTGTATGTATCTCTATATTAAAGTGTTATCCGGCACTAAACGGATATAATCGTTTATATCCGTTTAATATGATGTTTTCCATATTTAACTGGTGTATATTTAATAAACTTAAATTAGAATGTATGGAAAACAAAATTTCATTCGTGATTAGTGAGGAGGCTAAAGCCAACATTACAAAGGCTTTAAATTCCATTGTTGAAAACCTGCCCGGACTGGTTAACCTCAAAGCAGTTGACCGTCGTACGTTGCCCAAAATGGGAGATAAGTCATTTGCATTTGTTACTAAGGCTTATGAATACGCTGTTCAGAACCCGAAAGTTGTTCCGACATTCCTGGATATGGCTGAGTTTGAGAAAGACACAATTGGCACAGCAGACCTTAAGAAGGTACTAATTCCATTGCACCAGCTGGTCGAAAAGCTCGATGACACGACTCTGCTTACAGGGAGTGAAGCGCTTGCAGCAGCTCTCGTCTTGTATACCTCAATAAAAGGTGCTGCCAAGGCGGGAGAACCGGGTATGAAAACCGTATATGCCGACCTTCAGTCACGTTACCCGGGTCGCACAAAAAGAGCCACACCGGCCAGTATTGTTGTCAATTAGGTATGATTTACCGGTGAATGAATCAATCCTGGCTTATTTTACCACTGAGCCACGGAGAACATTGAAATTTACAGAGAAAATTACTCTGTGTTTCTTATGGCTCTCCGTGTCTCCGTGGTAATTTCTTCAAAGCATTCGAAGTTATCTTCAATTATGCAGTATTGAGCTCTGAAGAATCAGAAAATAGCTTCCAAATTGTTTCCGTGGCAGTTAAGTTTGAAGAAGAAAGACTCTTGCTCGCACCTCTTTGCTTCAATGATTCCAACGTCTGCTTTAAAAGAACAGTAATTTACTATTTATGATTGGCAATTTTCTTTAAAATTGACTGGCTGATCATTAAAGTTGAATAACCGTCAGGCAATTTATCTTTCCTGTTCAGCTATGTCCGAGCAAAAGAGGGATCTTTGGAAGCTCGCCACTGCAAAGCCGGAGCTTTGGGCAACTTTTTGAAGACTCGGAACCGCGCGTTGGAAGCCCCGCAAAGCTGGATGGAAGATCAGTGCTTCGGAATGGAGATCTGCAGAATCACTGCCGACATTACCTACTTCACAATAATAAAAAGATAATGCATTTAAAGGGAAAGTTTCTTCACATCCAGGCCGAACGACATTCGGCAACCGGATTCTTAGATTGAGTATGTATCAAAAGTTAATTTAACCACGGATCACACAGTACGACCAATAGATATCCCGGAATTCAGGAACAAGAGGTGACGGAGGTTTATGATTCATTGAGGTTGTAAGAGTGTTGCAAGATCTGATAAATTAAAATAATTAAAATCTAACATGATGCCCCTTCAAAGCGTAATAGAGGATAAACATAAACAGCGGAATTGGTGCCAGAAACCCGACAGACATTGACCAGAGATCTGATATATATCCCATAAACGGCGGAAACACCGCATCTCCAACAATAGCCATCACAATAACAGAAGCACCTTTCTTGGTTTGAGGTCCGAGATCCTTGATCCCAAGGGCAGAAATGGTCGGGAACATAATTGACATCAATAGGAACACGGTATAAAGTGAAATGAGCGAAACCCAACCCAAGTTCATACTTACTAATGGTAAAAGCAGTATGCTCAACCCCGCATT
>CAIOOC010000307.1 GCA_903859795.1 uncultured Bacteroidia bacterium | reverse complement strand
GCCAGGTTGTCAACAGTTGTATTGCTGTATTTTCTTACCAGCCCGTTAATGTTCCCGTTCTTGTCATACGAACTTATTGTTTCGGAATTATACCCCGGGTTGCTGTTAAGCGAACTCCCTTCGGCATAAGAGCCCTGCAGCATCCTGTTAAGATTATCATACGTGAACCCGTAACCTCTTATTACTTCATTTTTTGTCCCCCACTTCATTCCGGTAATGTTGCCATTATACAGGCCCGAAGCCGGGGCAAGGCTTCCCATTCCTGTGGTGGAGCTATAGAAGAGCTGCATTCCAAAGAGGTCATTGTCGTCAGCCAGGGCTGGGTCATTTATTTTTGTCAGCCAGCCGCGAATATTATACTGATAATCGGCCTTCTGCACAAAAGACCTTGAGCCCGAAACCTGGTTCGAATGTAGATATTTTGTAACAAGCTCGCCAACCTCGTTGTATTTCATGGCATTTACCGTAATAGCCGGCTGAGTGTTTACCTGTTGACGGGTTGCCAGCAATCGTCCTGTATGATCATATTCAAACCACTTTTCAATACTCAGATGTTCCGCTCCCCTGTGATGTTCCTGTTTGCTTTGCAGCAACTGGAAAGTAATATCCTCATATAAATTGCTTACTACATCCTTGCCTTTAAGGTGGTCTTCCGAAATTGTTCTTAGCAGATGGCCCCACTTATCATAGTAGCTGGTGGAATATAATGTATTTTTAGGAACTGCTGCAAGATCAGCTGAAGCAGAGAGTACTGTTGTCATTGTCCCTGTTACCTGTCCCTTTGGGGTAAGGTCGGATGTTGCTGCAAAGTTATAACTTCCACCATCATATTTTGCCGAATTAAGGCTGTCGTTCAGAGTCATGCCTGCAATGAAGGTGTAATCGTC
This sequence comes from uncultured Bacteroidia bacterium, assembly GCA_903859795.1. GTDB lineage: Bacteria > Bacteroidota > Bacteroidia > Bacteroidales > Prolixibacteraceae > JAAFHB01. The sequence continues at coordinate 1,993 of CAIOOC010000307.1, read as the reverse complement.
ATAATATGTTGCAGTCATTATTGTCCCTCCGGAGGTGGGATAAGAAACACTTGTATAACCATATGTTGCCAATGTGTTATTCCTGGCCTCACTCAGGGTTGCTGCATTGCTTGCTGTTTCCAGTGCTGATGCTCCTGAGGTATATATAAAGGTGCCTGTTATAACAGCGCGGTTTATGTTGTCATATTTAACAAACGACCATTCATTGGTTGAAGCCTGGAGGGAGTTTTGAGAAAAACGCAGCCGGTCGCGGCTGTCATAAACCATCTTTACCGTTCCTCCTCCGGGGATCTTCTTCTCTGTCATCCTTCCCCTGGAATCGTAGAGATAAAAGTAGCAGAGGTCAGCATCAGTTGGTCCGCTTGCTTCTGGAGGCACAACACACCTTAGATGTCCCAGATCATCGTATATATAGGCAGTTCGGAGCCAGGTACTGCTCAGAAGTGACTTCTTCAGAACTACGTGGTCCTGCTTATCCTTGTATTCACGGGTATAGTTGTCACTTTCATCCTTTGTCTCAGTTACAAAAAGAGTATTAACTGCATAACTGAAGGAGCTGTAAGAGTAATCAGCTGTAACATTCCAGCCTGGTTCAGTCGCGGTATTAGTAAGATAATTTATGGTGGCACTTTTATTATTGTTTGCCCAGTCAGAGCCTGGTCCTGTTTGTGACACTACCCTGTCGGATGGAGAGTTGTCGAATGTTGATTCTGAAAAAGCACGGTTATCTGAAATAATCCCGGAGGGTGTAGCCGAACTGTAATAAGTATTGACAGTCGCTTCAGTTACACCGCTTCGGTATAGCCCGGTTCTGGTATCGGAATACGGAAGTGTCTTCTTTGCTTCCCGGCCAAAATCATCATATAGAACAGGCTGGATTATATCATTACCAAGTGGTGAAGCCCCAACCTGAACGGTTTGCCTGGGCCTTCCCAGGTCATCAAGATATTGAATCTCTTCACTGTTTTTAAAACTGCCTGTAGGAACAGAGGTTTTAGCTTCACGGTAGGTGATGGTCTTAACATAGTTCATACCGGTCGATCCGGCGGCCGGCGTAGTGCTCGATGATGGTGAAGTGACAGTCATGGAACTGTTCTGGCCCTGGTTTGCACCTATAAAGGCATGAAAATTACTTCCCTCCCTGGCCTGGAAACCAGGTTTTAGAGTAACGGAATTTGGAGCCGATACTTCTGCTTTTCCCAGTATTACATCCTGAAGGATAAGGTCGCTCTGGGCAGATATAACTCCCGGAGTCAGAATATATAATAAAAAGAACAGCAAAAAATGTTTCTTTCGGAACATATAAGAATATCTATGAAATGCCTGCTTGTTCATTTTGATCACAACTATCCTTAATCACAGAGGTGAATATACTACCAATTTTTCAACAATTGATTTTTAAAAGTCCGTGTACTTCAAAAACTATCTACCCCTTAATGAGCCTTTAAAAAATTTTTACGCTCCACAAGGAAAAGCAATACTATATTTTCAAGTTAACCAGTGGTCCGAATTTTATGGAGTATTATAATACTAAAATGTAACAATATTAGTAGTCTAATTCTTATGAGGTTAATATTTTTGATTTTCATTTCAAGTAGATTATCTTTGTAAAACCAAGTAGTTATGAATATTGAATGAATATCTATAGGTATATGATTCATGAAAACTATATAATTGATAAGAACGGTCGCAAAATAGCCGTGCAGGTTCCCATTAAAACCTATGAGAAGCTTGTGGCTGATTCCGAAGAACTGGACGAGATAAAGGAATACCGTAAAGCCAAAGCCCGTAAAAGCAATCCAATTCCATTTGTACAGGCTTTCAATGAGATTGAAGAAACAGTAAAATGAAGTATACCATTCTCATTGAACGGTATGCCCAAAAGCAGATAATAAAACTGGACAAAAAGATTATCCCGGTAATTAAAGCCTCAATTGCTGGCCTTGCCGATAATCCACGGCCATACGGTTACAAAAAACTAAAAGGTGAAGAT
>CAIOOC010000306.1 GCA_903859795.1 uncultured Bacteroidia bacterium | reverse complement strand
TCACAATGGTATTGACATTGCGCTACCTGCCGGAACACCCGTTTATGCTATGACCAATGGAACGGTTTGCTTTAAAGGCGATGATTTCTATTATAACGGCAACTTTATCTTACTCGATCACGGTCAGGGCCTCAGCAGCGTTTATCTCCACTTAAGTAAAATATTAGTTGTAAACGGCCATTAAAGAGTGAAAGGTCAAGTCCCAGGTCCAGTTTTTCTGAAAACTCCCAGGTAAGACTTGGGTTACCCGGATCCCCTTGCCTGATCCCAAAAACCGGAGTGCCTCCGAATGATTGATTGACAGGGAAGTAGCTTGGCCTTGCAACATAGTCAGTTATGTCATTGCTACCGGTCGAACCGTAAGATGCTCTGATCTTGGCATTGTCAACAAAACCAAGTTTCTTTATAAAGTCTTCTTCCGATAGTCTCCATCCTAAGGCAAATGAAGCAAACGTTTTAAAACGGTTATTTGCCCCAAACCTTGAACTTCCGTCATTTCTGACTGTACCTGTAAATAAGTACCTGTCTTTATAGGAATAGTTGACCCTGCCAAGCAAAGAAACGATCGCGTTTTCAGTAATTCCGTTGGTTCCTACTAAAGTCTTGGAGTTTCCAATCGACACTATCTGCGGCCCAATAATCTGCAATTCAGAAACATTGGCTCCGACGCTCTCAAAATGATTTTTCTGCATAGTAAAACCTCCCACCGCATCAATTGAATGCTTGCCCCAGGTCTTTTTATAATTTATGGTGTTTTCATTCAGCCAGTTAAACTGCTGGCCCTGAGAAACATTAAGAAAGCTTGATGCAGGTAAGTCAAACCGTGGCCCTGGAGAGTTATACAATACTTTATTTTTATCACTACCTATATTAGTCGAAAGAGCTGACTTTAAGGTCAGTCCATTCAGGATTTGGATAGATATGTCTAGACCCGCAAGCATTCTGAAGAATTCGGTTTTATTCGAATAATCCAGTGCAGTTTCCAATGGATTTCCTATTGGGTACATGCCAGTGATGTCCCCGGCATAGGAATACGTGCCGTTGCTCCTTTTAACCGGAAGGGTTGGTGGCAATAAAGTGGCCTGAGACTGAAGTGAACTCCAGTCACTGTAAGGGCCTGATTTTTTGACTGCAGTATAGTTTGGAGCCAGATTTAATTCTATCTTAATCTTATCGCTGGGGTGGTAGTCTAATTTTAATCTGGTAGAATATTTGTTCTGACCTTCACCGATCACAACACCTTGCTGATCAATAAAATTGGCAGACAGTAAATAGGTAACTTTATCAGTTCCTCCATGAGCAGTAACTGAATAATTCTGAAATGCTGCCTTCCGATAAATAAGATCCTGCCAGTTTGTATCGGTTTTTCCATCCCAGGAACTGGCTAATGCCGGTGGTGTAACCCCGCCGTTTTTTTCGGTATAATACTGTACATACTCTTTTGCATTCAATACTTTTAATCTAAAGCTTTCAGGTATAGAGGAGATACCACTGTTAACATCAACATCAACCACTGATACTCCCGATTTACCCGCCTTGGTAGTAACTATAATAACTCCGTTGCCCCCACGAGAACCATAAATAGCGGTAGCGGATGCATCTTTGAGTATATCAACCGATTCTATATCGGTTGGACTGATTGCAGCCGCATTTCGTTGGTCAGTCGGGAAACCATCAACAACCCAAAGGGGGTCTGTGCCAGCTGTAATCGACGATGCACCCCTGATAGTAATTGCACTTAGTTCTCCGGGAGAAGCATTCCTGTCAACAACATTTAAACCCGAAACCAATCCTTGTAATCCCTGTTGGACCGAAACAATTGACCGTGTTTCGAGATTTGCAGAACTTACCGAAGAAATAGAGCCGGTAATATCTTTTTTCCGTGCAGTACCATATCCAATGGCGACAATCTCTTCAATCCCAACCACTTCTTCTGCAAGAGTTACATTAATTGTACTATTGTTGCCAATGTTAATTTCCTGTTTTTTCATCCCGATAAAGGTAAACGCAAGAGTTGTTGCATCATCAGGAACTGCGATTCTGAACTTTCCATCGGCATCAGTTATAGTTCCGGTAGTAGTCCCTTTAACAACGACACTTACTCCAGGCAGGGGAGTTTCTTTGGAGTCTCTAATTGTACCTGAGATCTCCTTTTTCGGTTGCTCAGTAGTTGTTCCGGACTTAATGCTTGTAGAAGATTCTTTCGAATTATCAGACAAAATAACAATCTGACGATCAATAATCTTGTAACCAAGATCTGTACTTTTTAAGGCCTGATCCAAAATTTGATCCACTGTTGCTTCATCAAAATCGATATTGGAAAGATGATTGACGTCAACCTGGTTGTCCTTGTAAAAAATTATAAACTCACTTTTTTTCTGTATTTCATCAAAAACCTGTTGAAGAGTTACATTTTCCAAATGAAGTGATAATCTTGTATTTTGAGAATACGATATCTTAGCGAAGGAACTGCTAACTACAAAAAGGAGAAAGAATACTGTTATTTTCATAACCATTATAACTTTCGTGAAAAACTTACTCTGAAAGAAGTAAGTTTCAGCTATTTCAATTTTTTTCATACATTTGTAATTCTTTTAGTTTATTAATACGCTGTCAGGCGATGTAAATTAAAATCTAAAGCTTGTGGATGGTTGCAACATCTGCAGGCTTTTTTTGCATTTTCATAAGTTTCGATCTTCCATAGGCATCTTATTTAGGGTTAATAAATATTCTTTTATCAATTACAGAAAAAGAGAGTGCAGTAGTTTCATCTATTATTGCCAATACCTCTTCCGGAGAATTTTTGAGATCGAGCGACCCCGAAAATTTTTCATTCTTTAGTTTATTATCAGAGATAACCATTTCAATGTTATAGTATCTTCCTAGTTTTGTAAGTATGTTCTCGAGCTTTTCACTTTCTAATACCAGATACCCTTCGCGCCAGGATAAATACTTTTGGGGATTCACCTGTATCTGTTTAAATGTTCTTTGATTACGATCAAAGACAGCCATCGTTCCCGGAGAGATGTCCAGTTTTTCCCGTGATAAGGCAGATGTCCCATGGTAAAGAAGCTCAATCTTTCCCTGTTCCAATATTGCACTCGAATACTTGTCATCAGAATAGGCACTTACATTAAATATGGTACCAATATCTTTAATGTCAAAATCCTTAGTACTTACCACAAATGGCTTATGATCCATATGAACAACATTAAAAACAGCCTCCCCTTCGATATATATCTCCCTTTTGTTTTCAGCAAATACAGCAGGATATATCATCTTTGAACCTGAGTTTAACCATACTTTTGTTCCATCCGACAAGGTCAGCTGGACCCTTTTACCATAAGGGACTAAT
>CAIOOC010000305.1 GCA_903859795.1 uncultured Bacteroidia bacterium | reverse complement strand
TAAATTTAATTTTGTGGTAAGACCAGGTTTATCGCAATTACAAACTTTGACAGTTTCAATAAGTATAATTTTTTATCGCTGATCCCCTGCCTGTTAAAACTGCTTGTTCATAATTTTGACTCTCTCCATAATCCAAAGCATAAAATGGCAGTAACAATAAATCCTCCTGCGCTTATCCATAATGGCAGTTGATAACTTCCAATGACAATCACGACATTGTAGACTATTCTCAGAAGATGGAGCAGGGCTATAATTCCAAATATAACCGATGCAACTTTCGTAAAAGGTTTCATAACGTTTTAATATTTATTTGCTTATAAATTTTTATTAACCCAAGGCAGAAATGTGCATAGGTCAGTGACCTAATGGGAGCTCGTCTATTAACGATGCGTTACATGTTTACAGTCTTTATCCCATTTAACCCCGATGCGGATGACATAAAACATCAATTAGCTACATTACAAATAGTTACAATTGCAATTCCTTCCCTTTTAAATAAGCTATTTCAAGATATTTTTTCCTGATCTCCGGACTTACCGATAAAATCGAATGGAAATAAATATGTTCAACATTTTCAATCCCGGGATATTTCAGGCTCCAATCATCAATGATTTTTCCCATTGCAACCTTAAATCCTTTTTCCCTGTATACTTTTTCATTAAAGAAAGTAGGATGCATGATAAGTGCTTTTTTAATCTTTAGTAACGGAATCCGGCCATCGGGGTCTCCCTTCCATCCGTTTTCATTTAATTTGTAGGCAAATCCATAGGTTAATACGCGTTCCATCCACCCTTTGACCAAAGCAGGAAAGTGCATCCAGAACACCTGTGTTATAAAAACCAGAATATCAGCTTCAGCAACCTTCTTCTGTTGAACCAAAACATCTTTTGGTTTTTGTGAGTTAATTAGCTTTATCAGGTCATCGTCGGTTTTGTTTTTTATATACAATTTTGCAAAAAACCGCTTGATTGGTCCACCTGCAAGATAGATTATCATTTGTCTCATGTCCATTTGCTGAAAAAGATCTTTGGGCATATCTTTATCTACAAAAAATGAGAAATCCATGTCCTGAAATACAGGATTGAATTTTGCTTTGTACAAATCGACAACCTCATAGTGATGGCCAGCTTCTTTGATACCCTGGACAAAATTATCAAGGATTGCGCTTGTAAATGACTTTGGGTTAGGATGTGCATAAATGATTAATACATTCATGGTTGCAGCTATTTGAATGATATATATCTTTTCATTCTTTTTGTATATTCTATGTAAGTTTCACCATATTGCCTTTTGAGATTTAGAGTATGCTGCTTTTTCAAGGTTCGTAACTTTGAAAATTATTGATTCCAGAGTTTCGAATATCAAAATCGAAACTGGAATAATATAGTCCAATTTTATTCCAGTTTCGGTTTATGAAAAACAAGTTGCCATTTCTGGTGTTTCCACTCCAGGTGATGAATTTGCCAGTTTCGACAAAATTAGATTATCAAGATAGGAGTATTAAAAGCTCACCAATATCCCAAGGCCAAAATTAAAAAATGAGGAAGTTGACTTTCCTGAGGAGGAGGAGGCATCCTGTTTTGCTACCAAATCTCCATATCCCAGTGTAAAATCAAGACCGACCCTTTTTACGAAGAAATATGTTGCCCCGGTTCCCAGGTACCATCCTGAAAGATTAGTCGTGGATGAAGTCCCGTCCCCCATTTTAAAACTACCAAAGCCTACTTTCGCTTCACCAAAAGGAATAAATTTCTTTCCTTCCGAGAAATAGTAACGAACCGTAGGACCAATAAAAAACAGTGAGAAAGTACTATTAGAGTTGCTTTCTTTATTCGAAATGAGATTCGTACTAAGAAAAATGCCTCCTGACAATTTATTGGTTATCCCATAATTGATCGAAGGCATTGATGAAAGGGCAATAGTTGGAGAAGAGGCATTTAATGAAGGACCAATAGAGAATGACGTAAAGTCAGTTTTGGGACTTCCATACGAATCGGTATACTTCGTACTCCCTGCCTGAAATGAAGTAATGTTCAATCCATTGATGAACCAATTGCCCTTTTCGATTTGGGCTGAAACTGTTAATCCTGCCATCAGTAGAATTAACACGAGAAACGAGATTTTCTTTTTCATCATAATTGCGTGTTAGTTTACATTGTTGTCCGACAAAACCGATTATGGTAACCAAGAAATTTACGAATATTATTTGACAAATGCAAATTGCAGGATAGGAATTGCTGTTCTTTGATTT
>CAIOOC010000304.1 GCA_903859795.1 uncultured Bacteroidia bacterium | reverse complement strand
TACAGTTCATCTGAAGTATTATATCGATGAGGGGAAAAGATATTATTTCAGAAATATTCATTGGGTAGGTAATACTATTTATGGCGATCCTCAGCTAAACTTGGTTCTTGGAATCCGGAAGGTAGATATTTTCGACCAGAAATTACTTGATAAAAGACTTACTGAAGACGACGATGCTGTTTCAAATGTATACCTTAATAACGGTTATCTCTTTTATAATCTCAGTCCTGTTGAGGTTAATGTTGAAAAAGACTCCATCGATTTTGAAATGAGAATGGTTGAGGGGACCCAGGCAACAATTAATTCGGTCGGAATTAAAGGGAATACCAAAACAAATGAGCATGTCGCCCGGCGTGAACTGTTCACACGTCCCGGACAGTTGTTCAGTAAGGAGAACATTATCCGTTCGGTGCGTGAGCTTTCCCAAATGGGACACTTTAATCCTGAAGCCATAAAACCGGATGTGATTCCTCATCCTGAGGATGGAACAGTAGATATTAATTATGAACTTGAAGAACGCGCTAATGACCAGATTGAACTCTCTGGAGGTTGGGGCGCCGGTATGTTTGTGGGTACAGTCGGATTGAAATTTTCAAATTTTTCGGTACGGAATATTCCCAATAAAAAAGCGTGGAAACCACTTCCAACCGGAGATGGTCAGGCGGTATCGCTTCGCGCTCAAACAAACGGAAGTTATTATCAATCATACAGCTTCTCTTTCACAGAACCCTGGTTAGGTGGAAAGAAACCCAATTCGCTGACTTTTTCGATCTATTATTCGAAGCAAACAAGCGGAAATCAATCGTATAACTATACGGGTAACTACGCCGGTTATGGTAGTGGCTACGGGCATGGCATGGGTAATTACGGATCATCCTATACTCCTTATAATTACGTTATTACCCAAAAAATGGGAGTTGTCGGAGGTTCTCTCGGATTAGGGCATCGTTTGAAATTCCCTGACGACTTCTTCACGCTTTACCATGAATTATCTTATCAGCTCTATATCCTGGATAACTGGCAGTATTTCTTCTTTAAAAACGGAACATCCCATAATTTTAGTTTCAAAACTGTTTTTGGCCGTAATTCAACTGATAATCCGTTGTATACCAAGCGAGGAACCAACTTTTCATTTACGGTTCAGTTAACGCCTCCCTATTCCTTATGGTCGCCTTTGAACTATAGCAGCACACTTTTAACCCCTGAACAACGTTATAATCTAATTGAGTTCCATAAGTGGGTTTTCAAAGGGGATATTTTTACCCCTTTCACCGCAGATCAGAAACTGGTTTTGCGTACTAAATTTGAAACAGGTTATCTTGGATATTATGATAAGAATCTACGTTCTCCTTTCGAGAGTTTCCGGGTTGGAGGTGACGGGATGTCGGGCTATAGCATGTATGGAAGTGATATTATTGGTTTAAGAGGTTACTCAAACAACTCCCTGACCCCTGCAAATGGCGGGAATATCTATGAAAAGATCACCATGGAGATGAGGTATCCGATCACCCTTAGCCAATCGGCTACTATTTACGGGCTGACATTTTTCGAAGCGGGTAATTCATGGTTCGATATGACTACTTAT
>CAIOOC010000303.1 GCA_903859795.1 uncultured Bacteroidia bacterium | reverse complement strand
TTGTGTCCAAAAGGGAGATAAAGTATCGGAGACTGATTTTAGAGCTGCCCTTAGTACAACAATGGCACGTCTTCAAAATGAATATCCCGGTTTATCCTTTTCAGGAGAGGGGAAAACAGTGCAGATTATCCTACCTACTGAATTGAAGAATTCACATGATCCAACTTTTAAGGTTTTTGTTGGTTATCTAATCAATAAGGATATGCCAAAATGGGAAGTCCCGAATACACTGGCGAAATACTATATCACAACAACAGCATTCGAAATGGCAAATGGGAAAAAGTAAAACTTAAATTATGAGCATGACAACAAGACGTGAATATTTAAAGATAACAGCTGCAGGATCTGCCGCTTTTGCAATTGGGGGAGTTGTTCCCGGATTCAGTGCACGTAGTTACGGCAAGATTATGGGTTCCAACGACAGGGTCAGATTGTCCTTTATCGGAGTTAACTCGCGTGGTTATTCGCTGGCCCAGAATTTTGCCAAGCTGAATACCTGCGAAGTCGTTCATATTTGCGATGTCGATTCCAGGGCAATTGAGAAATGCAGTGCCAATGTTGAAAAGATTACCGGGCATAAACCAAAGGGGTATAAGGATTTCAGGGAATCGCTCAAAAGTACCGATGTGGATGCAGTCGTTGTTGCCACTCCTGACAACTGGCACGCTCCGGCAGCTATGCTAGCAATGAAGGCGGGGAAACATGTCTACCTCGAAAAGCCCTGCAGCTACGCGCCTGCTGAAGGTGAGATGCTCGTCCACGGAGCCGAAAAATATAAACGCGTGATGCAAATGGGAAACCAGCGCCGCTCATGGCCGAACGTCATAAAAGGTATACAGGAACTTAAAGACGGAGTCATCGGGCGTGTCTATTTTGCCAAAGGATGGTATGCAAATAACCGTCCGACAATTGGGATTGGTAAAGAGGCACCGGTACCTGAATGGCTCGACTGGGATCTTTGGCAGGGTCCTGCCACGCGCATACCTTTTAAAGATAATTATGTCCATTATAACTGGCACTGGTTCTGGCATTGGGGAACCGGTGAGGCCCTGAATAATGGCACACATATGGTTGATCTGATGCGCTGGGGTCTGGGAGTCGACTATGCGTCAAAAGTGAATTCAGCGGGTGGCCGTTTCCGTTTTCAGGATGACTGGCAAACTCCCGATACACAGGTGATCAGCATGGAATTTGACAACAATACGGCACTCACGTGGGAAGGACGCAGCTGCAATCCGCATCTGATTGAAGGGGCCTCAGTTGGAGTAACTTTTTACGGAGAAAAAGGGACTTTGGTCACACAGGGTGGTAATGACTATACAATCTATGGTTTAGACGATAAGGTAATACGAAGTGTAACCAGTGATATTAAAGTCGACTCCTCCAATCTTATGAATCCCGGTGAGAAACTGGATGCTTTCCACCTTCAGAACTTCCTGGATGGAATCACCAAAGGGACAACTCTCAATTCAGACATCACAGGAGGACATAAAAGCACCCTGCTCGTTCAACTGGGTAATATTTCACAACGCGTCGGACGTACCCTGAATATCGATTCAAAAACCGGACATATCCGCAACGAT
>CAIOOC010000302.1 GCA_903859795.1 uncultured Bacteroidia bacterium | reverse complement strand
CTTTTTTCTTTTCATCAATCAGATAGACCATGCAAAACAGATCCTTTATGGTTTTAAGGAATGTCAGAACCTCAAGATTGTCCGGCATAAGTTGATTGTAATGGAGCCTGTCCAGGTTAATGTTAATACGTCCCCGGATCTCATGAACCATGTAAAGGACTTTACCAAAGATAACGGCATTTCTAAACTCAGAATCTTTTAACTCATCTTCAGTTACCAGATATCCTGCATTTTCAAAGATTTTTTCCAGTAAAAAGTAGACCCTGAATTGGAGACAAAACCAGGCATTGGCATTCCAAAGCGGATTCGAGCCTGCAGTATCATACATGGCCAGATGGGTATCGCCTGCGCCACTCCACTGCTGCAAATTAACGGTAAACAAAGCGGTTCCTAATTTGATTTGAAACGGAGCAACTACATAGATGCCGTTATCGGTTGTATTGGCCAGATCCCATGCTGCAAACTTTGCCAGAAAACTATTGGTCGGATTGGTTTCAGCATCAATAAAATAGGGAAACCATTCACTGCCTAAATCGAGGTTAGCCAGATTCCGGCCATCCATCTTTTTGCTGAATTCAGTATTCCCGCTTTGAAGCACCAGCCCAATCTCATCTTTAGTGATTGAATCGTAGGCTACTGCGCCGCGCAGTATCTGGACTCCACCCTCCTCTAAAATGAATGTCTGATCCATAACGTCTCCAACGCGTTGAAGCTTTCCCGGCCAATCCAGATTCTGCTGATTGGGTAGCGTTGGTACGGGAAAAGGGAATGAATAACTACCTGAATTATCATTCATATACGGGGAAACCCGTTCGATGCTGATCTTACCGTCCAGAGGTAAAGCAATCGCCTTGTCATTTACAGTTAGTCTCATATCAGGATTTATAAACTTGTTTCTTAAATTTTGTGATATCACTGATCGCTTCATCCAAGCCATTGCGTCCATATTTGTTGATATAGGCATTGGCTTTAATTCCAGTTTTGAGTTGTTTATTGAGTTCTTTGATTGCACTTAATAACTCCGGATCTGTGGATTGTCTTGTTTGATTGGTCAATTGCGGGTTAGTGACCGAAGTTGTAACATATCCGACGGACGCAAATCCACCTGATCGGCTGACCTGATGCACCATGGGATTAAGATCCAGTCGTGCGAGCCGGTTATTTTTGCGCGCCATTTCAAAGATGTTGATCAGAGGCTGCAGTCTGGGATTTTTCACCCCATCCTGAGGGATTACATATTCCCCTTTGTGGACGATGCCGGCAGGTTCAAACAAATCACCGTCGCCAGTATATCCTCCTGAAGCGTATCCCTTGCTCTTTTTGCTGTTTCCGGATAGCTGTCCAATGGTCTGAGCCAGCACACTGGCTATACTGACTCCTGCAGTCACGGTATTGATCGTGACCCAAGGCTGACCAAAGGTTAGTGGGGAAGCGGCTACTGCCTTGGCATTTGCAATGGCGGTATTAAATACAATTTGTCCGATTGCAGCCGCCTGTTGAAAAAGAAACATGGCCTTTCCCAAAGCGCTCTCCTTGCCAACAAGATCTGATAATGATCCAAACAGGGTCGTGGCTGCACCAAATATGGCATCACCAATGGCTTGCCGTTTATCCAGTTCTTCAGATTTGATTGCGATCAGCTTGTCGGACAGGTTCCGTTCAGCACGTGCTATTTTAGAAGCATTACCATCAGCTTCTTTGATCTCCTGGTCGTGCTGGGCACGTGCCATTTCGGTTTCCGCGGCCCACCGTGTTTCATCTGACTGCGCATTTGCTGTATCAATGATGGCCTTATCCATCTGTTTTTCCAGCTCCCCGGCCCTGTTCAGATCAGTTGTCTTTTTAACATGGGCCTTAGTTTTTTCCTCAATGATTTGATTGATCGTTTCATTGAGTTCAAGATCCTGCCGGGTTAAATCTTTCTTGTCG
>CAIOOC010000301.1 GCA_903859795.1 uncultured Bacteroidia bacterium | reverse complement strand
TATATGCTGTTGGTAACGGATTTACCGCAACTACAGCGCTCCCTGTCATATTTTTCAGACAGCTTGTAGTGGCATTGGTTGCCACAACGGTGTATGTTCCGGCAACTGTTTTGAGTCCAAAGCTAATGGCTGAACCGGTTCCTGCGACAAGAGATCCATCAGGGGTTGCACCCAAATAAAGTTGATAATTGACTCCGGTTTGCGAACCGGAAAGACCTACTGTTACACCCGTTCCACCTGTGCAATATGAGCCACTACCAGTAACATTATATCCCGTTGGGGTTGAATTAACCGTAACCGTTACGTTCTGGATAACTGAACACCCGTTTGCAGTTGTGGTAATTGCGTAGGTCACCACAATGGGGGATGCTGTCGTGTTGGTCAGAACCTCACTGATATTGCCATTGGAACCACTCCCCGCTGAATTGCTTATCCCAGTCACTACTGCACGCGTCCATGAGAATGTCGCTCCCGAGGTGGCGCTGGTGGAGATATAACTGAACGTCGTCCCGCTGCATATCGCTGCGGGTGTCAAAGAACTGCTTAAGGTGGGTGAAGGTTTGACAATTACAGTTACAATTTGAGTATTTGAACAACCACCTATTGAAATAGCAATTGCATAGGTTACTGCAATTGGGGCGGTGGTGGTGTTGGTTAATACTTCACTAACACTTGCGCCAGAACCACTTCCGGCTGAATTACTTATACCAAGAATAACTGCCCGGGCCCATGTAAAGGTGGCACCTGCTGTGGCGCTCGTTGCTGTATAATTGAACGTAGATCCCGTGCAAATATCAGAGGGAGTCAGGGTACTGTTGAGTACCGGGGTCGGATTGACGGTCACCGCAACATTTTGGACATTTGAGCAGCCGTTGGCAACACTGATGAATACATAAGTAACTACCACGGGAGCAGTGGTCGTATTGCTCAGTACTTCACTGACAATTCCACTTGAACCGCTTCCTGCCGAATTGCTGATTCCTGAAACAACTGCACGTGTCCATGAAAAAGTCGTTGCGGGTGTAGTACTGGTAGCTGTATAATTAAAGGTGCTGTTGTTACAGATCGTACCAGCGTTCAAAGCACTGCTTAATACAGGGACTGGATTGACAGTCAAGGAATAGGTTTTTACAGCAGCCACGCAGACTCCACCAGTAGGGTTATTGGAAGTCACGGTAATGGTCACAACGTTTCCGATATCCCCGGCAGCAGGAGTATAGGTAAAACTGAATGGTGTTGCGCCTGCTGAAGTGGGGCTGACTGTTCCAGCTCCATTTTCAGTGATAGTAACACTAGTTGCACTACCCCCAAAAGTGTTACCGCTAATGGTTTTTGCCGTTGTACCACACGTTGCCCCACTCGAAGAGCTCAAGGAAACAGTCGGGGGACTAGCACATCCGCAGTTCACCGCCATAGCAGTTGCAGCTGATACACAACCCGTTGAATTTTTTGCTACCACAGAATGGTTGCCATTGGCAACTCCGCTGAATGTCACACCGGATTGAAATGCTCCTCCATCGAGAGAATAGGTGTATCCGGCACCCGTGGGTGCTGTAACTGTCAGTACTGATCCTGTACAGTTTAAAGAAACTGTAGGTGCTGCAGGTGTATCAACAGTGAGGCTGGTTGTTGTCTTGATGTTGTTACAACCGGTCCCGCTAGGCGAACCGTCGCACTCCAGTTGTGGGTTGTTGGGAGGACCCGCAAGACCAACACTGGTAGCATCGATATCAAATACATCAGCTGTCCGCATGATGGTAGCTTGGGCTGTACCACCCGTTGTACCGGCCGTACCAGTAATAGTATAGGTGATCTTTCCGCCGAATGTAAGGCTTATCAGCGAGGAAAATACATTACCAACCTGGGTAACACTGCTCTCGGATCCTGTGCCAGTTGTCTGGGTGAACGTGTGTCCGGTGACAATGAAACCAGCAGGCGCTGTGAATACAAACGGTGCATTTACTGCGGCAGAAGCTGTGTTTCCTGTAGTATTCAGGTTATCGAGCACAATAGTATAGGTAACACTACTGCCGGAACAGGTAGTAGCCGGGCTGGGCGCTGACGCTGTTGTGACTGACAGGTCCAGATAAATAGTACTCGGCTGGATAGTAATCTCTTGCAATCCACCTACATAGGCCCACGAATCCAGTATTTTGGCATTGCCAAAATCATCTTTGCCATCTCCACCATTTGCATTTGCTGTGCATGCAGGCAATGAACAACTACAACCTTCATAAGGACTAACACTCAATTCCAAACCCCATTTATGACCATTCAAATGGCTTGAAAGGCCGGTAATCACATTTGTGAATGGATTGGATGGTGTAGGGGCAGGTCCGGCAACGGCATGATTGTCTATGGAAACATCATCCCAATATATAAGGTCCTGCCCTGCTAGCGGGGTATAGGTGTTATCCACCCGTTGGATTATAATTCCGTTTTGATTTTCTTCCACATCCACAAGGGGGAAATGGACTTCACCAACAAGTACCTGGGCTCTGCACCGAATTGTAAGAAGAGGAGTCCCCTTTATAATTGTTCCTGTACCATCCTTTCCATCCCAGAGAATTGTGTTTGTTCCGGCGACTGCAGTTCCAGTTAGTCTGCGGTCAATCGCATCGGAATATACACCATTGTTATTTAAATCAATATCCACATTAAAAGTTCCTGCTACATTTGATACAAATGTGATATTGGCACCGTCCGGTCCAATGATGTTTGAGGCGCCACTTTCCACTCCTGTAACAGTTAAGTTGGATACCACTGGATTGGCGACTGTAGTTTTGAGCCATGTAGTTGTGGCAGAACCTCCATTGTACCTGATCGCTGCACTTAATGGAAGGTCTGCCGCCGGAGGATTGAAGAACATTTTATGTGTAAAGTCATATGGTGCAGTAGTGGTAGCATCCGGTAGTCTTGGATCATGACAGTTTTGAGTTGTGCTTCCTGTACTATTCTGACTCTTATAAGTTGCCGTACCTCCTGAAAATCCATTTCCTGCTGAAGTCCCTCCAGATACAATGCCTTTATTATTTCCAAAAAATGCCCAGGATGCACCATTTAATCCATCGTTATCAATCAAATAGGCATACCCATCATTTGTCAACATATATGATTTGCCTTCATATCCGCCGCCTACCGGATAATTATTGGGTAGAGTTAAATTCAAGATAGTTGCATATGAACGACCTGGTATCAATACGGCAGCATCGGAAGCAGATCCCACAGAGATATCCCAGGCAAGGATCAGGGCAGAACTACCGGCTGCAACAGGTTGGCCATTAGTAGTTGTTGCATCCCATGCAAAATCAGCTGCATATGAATTGTCGAAAAGGTGATCGCCGGGTGAACAGGCGTGTTGTGTTAAATTGGTTCCTCCTCCTGCAGCTGGTTCCATTGATACCATGTCGATTTCCCAGATCCCGGCTTCAGCTGGCAGAACAGTACGTGTAAAGGGCGTATAACCCAGAGTTACTCCAGTACGGTCAGGCCCGTTGAGCTCTTCAGTCCGGTTTGCGATCAATCCAACCGTGGTACTTGTCCCCGAAGTATAAGTAGTTCCGTTGGGTGTCTTTAAATCAATGTGGCCTGTAACAGCACCTCCATAATTCTTACCCTGTTGGCTTGAACCTACATAAATGGTCTCACCTGACTGCACCCAAACGTAAAAACGGCCTGGGGTAGGGAATGGACAAAAAGCAGCAGCTGTCTGGGTATAGGATCGGCTTAACAGGTAAGCACGCCGCCCGGTTGCACCTGATGGATATATCTCTTTACTACCTTCGGCAAACGCCGGTAACCCTGTTAAAAAAAGTTCTGCGACAAGTAATATCCAGGTGAAAACAGGTTTTATCCAATTCATGATGTATTCTTTTATTGATCTTTTTTGTTAGGAAAATCTTCTGACGAATAACTTAACAGGGCCAAAACTATTAGGTGGTATGGAATGATGCAACAAGATTTCGGATGAAGCTTGAAATTAGATTTCATAATTCTGGTTTTATTATTTAGGTTCACAACTTTATTTAGGTCACTCTGTCAGAGCTTGATTGAATAATCTAAAAAACAGACGACATTTTGATAAACAAATGTTCTTATTTTGAAAGTTTGGATTATTAATTAATCTTGTTTCGAGCGTTATTTGATGCGTAATATGTATCGCAAGCATTTATCATGCCAGAAATTGTTACTTTTCGAAATGAGCGGATTGTCTTATAAGTAATATTGCTTAATATGCAGTATTTCAATACCAAAATTATTTCTATTATTTAGTTTAAATGATGTATTTATTTGAATAGTTTGTCTTTGAGTTGGAACGAAGGAAAATTATTTCACAAATCGTAAAGTTTTTATTGTCTTTAATCAGATTATAAAACGCAGTGGAAACATTATAAAATAATTACAATCTAATTAAAATATTGAGAACCTTAGGTAATTGTAATATTTGAGAGAGATTAGATTAGGATTGTAAATGTATCCTCCTTTGCTTTGGAAGGTTCAAATGGTTTTACCCGGAATATACATGCTGCAAATTAAATCAAGAGAAATGCAAAAAAAGGATTATATATGAAATATATCTATGTAATTGATTGAAGTAACTTCAATAACAAACTGTCCAAATCTTCCAATTAGTTAATGTTTTATGAAATAGAAGTTTCTATAGAAGTAATTATTCTTTTATTATTTTTGTAAATCTTTTGATAAGAAAGCCGTTGGAAAAACTCTTACAAGAATTGTTTATTTTTGAATCAATGAAAAGAATTGTGATTCGTCAAATATTTTTCAGTTTATTTTTCAGTTTATTGAGTATGTATTCGTTCAGTCAGGCGAATACCTGGTCCGTGAAGTTCTCTGATGCTATCGTCAGCAGATACCAGCCAACTATCAACGCAATGACCAACAAGGGTTGGGAATATTCAAATGGCATTATCCTTCACGGAATGGAAAAAGTTTATCTCCAAACAAATAATGCAACTTATTTAAATTATGTCAAAGCATATATTGATACGTATGTCGATGCAAGCGGAAATGTAACCGGGTTAAGCTCTACAGTCGATAATATTCAGCCAGGGATATTATGTCTCTTTCTCTATGAACAAACTGGGCAGGTAAAATATAAAACTGCCGCAACGAATATTAAAAACTACCTTCTATCAACAAGTCCAGTAAACTTTAATAAAACCCCGGATGGAGGTTATTGGCATAAAAATGATGGCAATTACAATAATGTAATGATGGCCGACGGCATGTATATGCTCCACCCGTTCCTTGCCAAATATGGTGCCCTTTTCAACGATAATACTTGTTTCGATGTCGCTACTTTTCAGATGCTTCTGTTCGCATCACATGTAATGTATTCTCCAAGAACATTACCTAAGCATGCGTGGGATTATTCCAAAACCAAAGTGTGGGCCGATGCAACAACAGGAGAGTCTACAGATGTTTGGTCCAGGGGCACCGGGTGGTATATGATGGCGCTTGCAGATGTTTTAACATATTTGCCAGCTTCTCACGCGAATTATGCTGCCATGCTTGCATTATTTCAAAAGATGGCTACGGGTGTTGCGGCTGCTCAAATTGCTTCGTCAGGGCTGTGGTATCAGGTAGTTGATAAACCTTCCTATTCCGGAAATTGGACTGAAAGTTCAGGCAGTGGAATGTTTGTTTATGCCCTTAAGAAAGGGGTGGATAATGGTTGGTTAGATGGTGCAACCTATACACCTATAATAAATAAAGGCTGGACCGGCTTGCAGACACAGATTGCGACCCTCACCGATGGACCGCAAATCAAACAATTTTGCGTTGCAACTGGAGCAGCAAATAGCACTGCTGCTTATATTGCTTTGGGAAAAACAAATTGTCCTACTGGTAATCCACCTGTCAGCGGCACACAACACCCGCATGGCTATTGTGCAATATTAATGGCTGCTTCAGTTATGGAGTATGCTTTTGTGAATCAGCCTCCTGCTGTAACAATTACAAGTCCTGCAGGAGGAACCTCTTTTACGGCACCTGCAACGGTTACTTTAAATGCTACTGCCTCTGATACAGATGGCACAATCTCTAAAGTGGAATTTTTTCAGGGTTCGACCAAAATTGGTGAGGCAACCAGTTCTCCATTTACTTTTAACTGGACCAGTGTTCCTGCAGGATCTTATAGTTTAACTGCTAAAGCAAGTGATAATTTAGGACTTAGTACTACTTCAGCAAATGTTGGAATTACTGTTTTATCACCATCCGGTGGTACGATCCTCAGTAAACGGATTGATTCCGGACCTGATGATGCTGAGGAATTTTCGAATGGCACAGTTACCCTGACAAGTTATGCACTTGAATTGGCATATTATTCGTCTAAAGCTGGAAATCAGGTAACCGGTCTACGTTTTAACAATATTACGATACCCGCAGGAACCACCATTAAAACTGCATATATTCAGTTTAATGCTTCAAAGACTAATTATTCAACTTCCAATCTTATTATTAAAGGAGAACTTTCGCCCAACTCTCCGGCTTTCGTTGCAGCAAATAGAAACCTTTCCGGTAGAGCTGTTACATCGGCTAATGCCATTTGGACACCTGTCCCATGGACACTAATAGGCGAAGAATCAGTTAAACAACAGACTTCTGATTTG
>CAIOOC010000300.1 GCA_903859795.1 uncultured Bacteroidia bacterium | reverse complement strand
TATCTAGTTTTTTGATATGAGATTTTGTTCAACAGTTTTTATTCCAGGCGGTCCTTTGCCGGAATCGTCGCCGATCTGGGGATCAATGGCTATTTTTAGTGTGATTTTATGTGTTACAAGCGAATTTGCCTGCAACAATATTAAAACACCTGCGAAAGCAAAAAGCAGGTGCGAAACAACCTCTTTTAGTTTCATTATAAGTTTAGTTTGTGTCCTTTAATTAAGTGCCATAAAGGTAAATTGGTATAATCAAACGCATGAGGACTTAGAAATATTTAAAGTGGACAAAACAGGAATTCATTTTATCCACACTTACAATGCAGACGCAAGTACTTAACCGCCAACTAGTTTGTTTTTTGAGAATGAAATTCAGAGGGACTCATTCCGTAGAACTTTCGGAAAATTCGGCTGAAATATTTCGGATCATTGAAACCAACATTGAACGCAATATCAGCTATCGGTTGCTTATTCTCTCGAATCAGTTCAACCGATTTTCTCAGCTTAAACGAGTTAATAAAATCAGTAATATTCAAATCGGTGATAGCCCGAATTTTTTTGTACAATAAACTTCTGCTCACAAACATTTCGGAAGCAAACTGGCTGGCCGAGAACTCGGGATTCAGGTACGATTTCTCCAAGATGGCAAATGCCTTACTTATGAAAACTTCGTCAATCGGACTCCCGGCCAATTCTGAACCCGGAGTTTCCTGCGGGCTGCTAAACATCTTTTTCAGTCGTCTGCGTCCATCAATCAGGTTTTCTATACGTGCCTGCAAAACCTGCAGATTGAAGGGTTTCGGAATATAATCGTCTGCCCCGGTTTCCAACCCTTCAATCCAATGTTCGATCATCGCCTTTGCTGTAAGCAGGATAACCGGTATATGACTGGTATGCAGCTCTTTTTTCAAGCGGCTGCAAAGTTCCAGTCCATCCATTACCGGCATCATGATGTCACTGATTATTAAATCAGGGGTGTATTTTTTTGCCAATTCAAATCCTTCTTTCCCATTTTCAGCTCCCATCATCCGATACTCCTGGTTCAGGGAATGCAATATAAAATTACGTAAATCATAATTATCTTCAACAATCAGAATTAAGGGTTTTGATTTATCAAACTGTAGAGGATCCGATTCTTCGGGCACATCGGCATGTAAAATCTCCTCACTGATGACATCAACTTTGGATTGAAGATTAACTAATTGAATATCTGCAGTCAAATCAAGCTCATTTTCTGCAAAATCTTCACTTTGATAAGGTAATAAAACAGTGAAAGTACTTCCCTGATTGATTTTACTTTCAACTGAAATTAGTCCATGAATTGCTTTCACCAGTTCCTGAGTCAAGGCCAGTCCAATTCCCGAACCTTTTTGACGGTTTTCGGTGGTACTTTCAGCCTGGTAAAAACGGTCGAACAAATACGGAAGGTGCACCGCAGCAATACCTTTACCGGTATCACTGATTTCAATGGAAATATGCGGAAATGAAAGTTCCGGCAGATTCTGATGCGGTTCGCAGAATCTGACTTTCATCGCAATCTGTCCGTTTTCAGGGGTGAACTTAAAAGCATTAGAGAGCAAATTGTAAAAGATGTTCTCAATTTTCTCCGGATCAAACCAGCATAATTGGCGAATTTCTTCAGCATCAAACGAATAACGGATATTTTGATGATTGGCCAAATCCTGGAAGGAGACAAAAATTTCGTTTAAAAATCCGGTGAGATCACCTTGTGTAACCCGGAGTTCAATTTTTCCGGTTTCAATCCTCCTGAAATTCATGAGTTGGTTAATCAGATGCAGCAGCCGCTTAGCATTACGGTTAATGAGTTTCAAGGTTTGTATGGATTCTTTATCCCCTTCCAGTTTTTTCATTAGCGATTCGAGCGGATCGAGAATCAGTGTAAGCGGCGTCCGGAATTCATGCGAAATATTGGTAAAGAACCTAAGTTTAAACTGATTGACAAGTTTTACATCATTGTTTAATTCGATGAGCTTATCCCGTTGCTCGGAGATTTCCTGGTTATTTAATTCAAGTTGCGATTTTTGCCCTTCAATCTGTTCCTTTCCTGAAGCGAGCAGTATATTGGATTCCAACAGGCTTTGAGCCTGGCTTTGCAAGGTTTCATTCTGCTCCTCAACCATCCGGGTCCGCTCCTTTACCAACCGTTCAAGCACAATTTTCTGACGATGAAGTGTGATCGTGCGATACCTGATATAAGCAAGTACCAGCCCGGTGACAAATAATAACAATAATATCCTGAACCACATCGTAGCCCAAAAGGGTGGAGAAATATGTAATGTAAGTTTTGTGGGAGTACTATTCCATACACCATCACTGTTGCATGCTTTCACTTCGAAAAGATAATCGCCCCCTTCAAGATTGGTATAGGTAACAAACCGTCTGGAAGAGGGAACCGTTACCCAATCCTGATCAACTCCCTGCATCCTGTATTTATACTGAACCTTTTCCGGCAGAAAATAATCGAGTGACGAAAATTCAAATGAAAAAACATTCTCTTTATAACTTAGACTGAGGTTTGAAGTTTCATTGATTACTTTATTGAGCAGCACCCTTTTCCCATTCCATTTGCCAACATTAACAGTCGCATTAAATACTTTGAAATCGGTCAGCACCACCCGGGGAACAAATGTATTATCCCTTATCTCTGAAGGATTAAAATAGTTCAGCCCCTCCATTCCCCCAAAGTATAACCTGCCATCTTCCCCTGCACATGAAGCAGTCCAGTAAAACTGATTTGATTGCAACCCATCAGAGGCATAGAAGTTCTTAAACTGACTGGTTTTTAGATCGAAGCGCGACAATCCATTGTCCGTGCTCAACCAAAGATTGTTATCCTTATCCTTCTGAATAGCATATACAACATTGTTACAAAGACCGTCATTCTGGTTAAATCTTTTAAAAGTAACACTCCCATCATTAACTGAATGAATCCTGCAGATTCCGCTCCCATAGGTTCCAACCCAGATATCTCCCTGATTATCTTCACACAATGAAATCACGTAATCACCCGGAAGGGAATTTGCCTCTCCACTGATATTTGTGAATCGCGTAATATCTTGATCCTGAATATCACCATTTAGAAGATCAGACGATACACGGTATAATCCAAGGCGAGTCCCAATCCAATAAAACTCCTTTTTGTCTTTGAGAATACATCCAACCTCTGAGATCCTGTTTTTCCAACCCGGCTGATTGGCGATATGACGGAAAGTTTTTTTCTCCTGATCAAACAGATCGAGACCTGTCAGGGTGCCAATAAGCAGGAAACCTTTCGGGTCGGCCCACACTGAGGAGACAAAATCACTCACAATGCCAGATGTCTCATTTTCCCGGAAATGTTTAAAAATGCCTCCCCCTGCGGGTGAAACCAATTGGTTTAAACCGCCACCCCAGGTTCCTACCCAAATATTCCTTTTTGAGTCTTCACAAATTGAAGAGATGAAATTACTGCTGATTGAATTCTGATCATGAGACGAATTCCCGTAATGATTAAACGTTTTATCCGCTTTAACATATCTGTTTAACCCTCCCCCGGCTGTTCCAATCCATAAAAAGGAAGTTTCATCAAAAACTGAATTAATCATGTTGCTGCTTAGACTATTGGAATTTGACCTGTTTGAGGAAAAATAACCAAACCCCTTTTGTTTACCATTGTATTTCGAGATTCCACCTTTGTCGGTACCTATCCAGATATTTCCTTGTTGATCAGCAAACAATGCGTTGATGAACTCATTGTTCAAGCTGAAATTATCATTTTGCCTAACCGGAAAATGATAAAAACTTCCATTATCAGAGTTAAACCGGTCCAATCCTCCGAGAGTCCCAACCAATAAGTGGCCATCAACATCCTCTGAAATTGTTTTTACAGTTAGATGCGACAGGCTTCCGGGTTTATCAGGATTAGGAAGATAACGGGTAAAATCACCCCTCACAACATTAAATCTATCCAACCCATTATTGGTCCCAAGCCAGATAACACCTGATCTATCTTCAAAAATAGTGAGTATTCCGTTCGACGAAATACTATTAATCAACACGTTATTATTCCTGAACACCTCAAATTTTTCGGATTTCAGGTCCATCTTTCCAAGTCCCGAATTAGTACCAACCCACAAGAATCCGTTTTTATCCTGAAGAACTGAATTTATTTCATTTCCGGGCAAGGATTGTGCCTGTGTTTTATCATGCTGATAATGATTGAAAATATATTTTTCAGCAACCCTGTCATAACTTATTTTATCTAATCCGTTCGCGGCCGTTCCAACCCATATATCACCCGACTTATCACAAAATAATGCGTTGATCGTGTTTCCGGAAATGGAATTTAGCTCATTAGAATCGTGATAGAAAGTATATACAGTGTTGGTCTGATGATCAATCCTATTCAGGCCATTTTTAGTTCCTGCCCAGATATTGCCAGCTTTGTCTTCGCATATCGAATAAATAAAATTATTTGAAAGTCCTCCCTGCTGATTATCCGACTTAAAAACAAGGAAGTTGTACCCGTCATACCGATCCAGTCCGTTCCATGTTCCAAACCACATAAATCCGCGGCTATCCTGCAATATACAACCAATGGTATTCTGAGATAAACCCTGCTCACTGGTTATATGCTGAAACCTTAGATTGATATCCTGTCCTGATAACGACATGAAACCCATGAATAAGGTAAAAATCAGAATATAAATACGGTTCATTAAATAATGCTGAAATTGGTTACAAAGCGTCAAAAGGCTGGATGTTCCGGTATCGGTTAGTTTTTAAACGTACTATTTACTCTTATGTGGCGAAATTAGAAATTAATTTCGTTTGTTGTTCTTTTGGGATTAAATTTTATCCGTTGCAAATTAGATAAATATTTATGATTAGTCCTGACAGTAAATAATTTATCTTTCCGGATCAAAGTTGCTGCAACAGGGTTCAGAAACGCTGCAAATCATTCACCTTTTAACCTTAAGGAAATCTTATACCCGCTACAGAACGTCAAAGAGTACTTTATATCAAAAGGGAGCAAATTTATAATGCGTTTTAAATATCTTTGAAATAAATTAACCCACATGTTAAAACTGAATCGATTAAAGCACGCGATAGCTATAAGTTTATTAACCTTGCTACTGACTGCTCCGTTTTCATCTGCGGGACTGAACATAAAGAGTGAAAAAAAGCCAAACATCATCATGTTTCTTGTCGATGACATGGGATGGCAGGATACTTCAGTTCCATTCTGGAGTGAAAAGACCCCGCTGAACAATCTTTATAAAACGCCTGCGATGGAAAAGCTTGCATCCTCAGGGATGAAGTTCACCCAGGCCTATGCCTGTGCAGTCTGTTCCCCGTCACGGGTGAGCCTGATGTCTGGGATGAATGCTGCACGACACCGCGTGACTAACTGGACACTGCAGCGCAACATACCAGTAGATCCAAAGGACAGTATTCTTGATTTTCCGAGATGGAATTTTAACGGTCTTCAACCAACAGATTCTATTGAACAGTCAGTACCTGTAACTACGCTCCCCCAAATTCTCCATGACAACGGTTTTTATACAATCCACTGCGGGAAGGCACATTACGGAGCTATGAATACTCCGGCTGCTAATCCTCTGAACCTGGGTTTCGATATCAATATTGCCGGTCATGCGGCCGGGGCCCCGGGAAGTTACCTTGGTGAAAAGAACTTCGGAAATGAAGGAAAAGGATCACATACATTACCATGGGGGGTCCCCGGATTGGAAAAATATCATGGTGATACAATAAATTTGACAGAGGCATTAACACGTGAGGCAATAACAGCTATGGATATAGCCCTGGAAAAAAAGAAACCTTTTTACCTGTACATGGCTCACTATGCAGTCCATGCCCCGATCACTGCCGACAGACGTTTCTATTCCAAATATATGGAGATGGGACTTGAAGAACCGGAAGCCCGTTATGCATCCATGATTGAAGCGATGGATAAAAGTCTGGGAGACCTGTTGAATTATCTTGATCAGAAAGGAATTGCCAAAAATACGATTATCCTCTTTATGTCGGATAATGGGGGGTTAAGCGCTGAGGCTCGCGGAGGTGTTCCGCATACTCACAACCGGCCACTAAATAGTGGTAAAGGCTCTGCCTACGAAGGCGGCATCCGCGAACCCATGATCGTG
>CAIOOC010000299.1 GCA_903859795.1 uncultured Bacteroidia bacterium | reverse complement strand
TTGCTTCGTATCCATTCATCTCCGGCATCTGAATATCCATGAATATCAGGGTGTAATTCTTTCGCTTGAGAGAATCCAATGCTTCTAGTCCGTTTGCTGCGATATCTGTCTTGTAACCTAATAGTTCAAAGACGTTACGAATCAGCTTTTGGTTAATCAAATTATCTTCAGCCACTAAAATCTGGAATGGATATTTTTTTGAAATGTATGTAAGATTCTGATTAACAGGAGAGTTTATTGTGACAGCTACTTTTCGGGGTTGCATTACCTTGAGCAGGATTTCTGCCAATTGTGAATGTTTAATAGGTTTATTGACATAGGAAGAAAATAATTTTCGCAAATCATCCCCTTCAGTGTTAAATCCAACAGAAGTAAGCATGATTAAGGGCAAATTATCCTTACTTATTTTTTTCCTGATTTCTCTTGCAAGCATAATCCCGTCCATATCAGGCATTTGCATGTCAATAATTCCAGCATCGTATTTATTCTTATCAAGGAATAGCAATGCTTCAGCACCCGATTCACAGTTGGTTGCCTTTATTCCCCAATGTTCGCATTGCAGGGAGAGAATTCTCCTGTTGGTTTGATTGTCATCGACAATCAGTACCGATTTTCCAGGAAGATTTTGAAGTGATTTATAAACCTGATCAACTGCTTCAATCGGGACAGAATTTCGGGTTTGTATTGTGAAGCGAAAATCGGATCCTTCGCCTTCGGTACTGGTAACCCAGATTTCACCTTTCATCAACTTTACCAGACTTGAGGTAATCGCCAGTCCTAATCCGGTTCCCCCGTATTTCCTTGTTGTGGAAGCATCGACCTGCGTGAAAGGGGAGAATAATGAATCAATTTTATTGGATGGGATACCAATTCCGGTATCTTTTACCGAAAATTCAAGAACAACATTCTCGTCAATTTGCGATTTCAATGTAATAAACACCAGAATATCCCCCTTTTCAGTAAATCTTATCGCATTACTCACAAGATTGACAATTATTTGTCTCAATCTGAAACCATCTCCGAAAATGAATTGATTTACTTTGGGATCAATAAAATAAATGATATCAAGATGTTTTTCGAGCGCTTTGGGAGCCATTAAATCGAGCACATCTTCAATGCAAAGCCGCAAGTCAAAAGAGGTCTCTTCGAGTTCCATACGTCCGGACTCAATCTTTGAGAAGTCCAGAATTTCATTTATTATATTCATCAGACTTTCACCAGAATTCTCAATAATATTCACATATTCACGTTGAATAGGATTGAGATCCGAAATTAATAACAGACTTGTCATTCCGATTACACCATTCATAGGTGTCCTGATTTCGTGCGACATCGAAGCGAGAAATTCCGATTTTGCACGATCAGCTGTTTTTGCCAATTCCATTGCTTCAATTAATTTCTCACGGGACAATTGCCTTCTTATAGCCCCACCGATGTTGTCTGCCAGCATACACAACATTGTCTCTTCCGCTGTCGTCCAGAGATGCTCCTCAGTGCAATCGGCAAACCCCACGATTCCCCAGAAATTGTTAGTTTTCTGATCTATCACCGGCACAATTATTAGTGATTTGATCCGCTGGGGTTCAAAAATTGCCTTAATATCTTCCCGGAATTCCCGCAATAACCCTTTAATTATTTTACCGGTAAGCAAATAGGAATACCATCCATCAATATGGTGCGAATAGTAAATTTCTTCAACAGCCTTATAATCAACTTTTGCCAGAATCTCTGGCGCAATGTATTCATGTACCCGAATAGCTTTGAGTTCGCCTGTAATTATATCCGTTGCATTCTTATAAATGAAAATGCGGTCTATATCAGCTTTGCTCCCAATAGTCTCCAGAGAATCCTGAATTGCAGTGTCAAGATCTTCATTTGTAAGCAGATAGTTTGATGCAGATGCCATTCCCTGAAGAACACTTTTTTGTTGAATCAGCTTTTGTTGCATCTGGTTAATTGCGGTGTTTTCGCGTTCCAATTCCTGTTTTTGGTGATGAAATATTGAAATTAAGTGGGCAATCTGGCTGAATTCATTTTTGCTTTTTTCTAGAATCTCAAGTTTTGATGTATCTCCATTAAAAAGACTTTCAGAAATTATTTTCAACGGACGCCTGATCCAACGATAAAGAATAATATAGAATATAGTAAGCAGAAAAAACAGCAGGAATGAGAGAGACTCAAATTCCAAATTATTAATCTTATGAAAGTTACTAAGAACATTGTATGGCTTTTTAATTATAAGATGGCCAATTTGTTTGTCATCAAAACTCAATAATTCTTTTGAAACAACAATCGAATCATTTTCAATACGTTCATTATTTTGAGAAAGCGTTTTTGAAAAACAAACAGTACTGGCCGTGTGTAACGACATCTCATCCAAAAATTTACGATTCCAGATTCTTGTGATTAAGAATATCCCAGCCGAAGGGGTGACATGGGCAGTATCGCTTGTCGGATGAATAGATGCTCCAGATATTTCAATTAGTCCTTCAGGAGTTGTCTGGAAATAGTGGATACGCTCTTTCTTCAGAATTCTTTCAATGATAACCGAACGATTAGAAGAGTCGCTAAGAATATCTTTAGGTTGGTTTCCAAAGTTATAAACCAAACTATTATCCTGATTGTAGACGCTTACATTGTAAAGTTTAAACGATTTAATAATACTGCCAATGTTATCCTTTGCCCAATCCTGATTCGGTTTTTGAATGTATGTGATATCATCCCAATTACAATAGTCAGTTATCAGCTGATCAAGTTGTTCCGAATGTACTTTAAGTATTGTATTTATCAGGACAACTTGCTGACCGGCTGCAGATTTTATAATTAAATCACTTTGCTGTAGTTGTGCGCGGCTGGGAGGACAGATGCGGGGGTGCATGCTAACGGACAGGTAGGGCAGGGCAGGGCAGGCT
>CAIOOC010000298.1 GCA_903859795.1 uncultured Bacteroidia bacterium | reverse complement strand
GATATAAATATTTGATTCTATGAAATGAGATTGATTAAAAAATCAATAATCGAAATAAAAATAAACTTTATTCGAATTCCATTTGGCCGCTAAATAACAAATTATTATCAAATGAAAACTGTATCTCTTAAAATAGATGATTCAATCTTTGGTGAAACGGAGAAGATTTTGAGTCAAATGAAAAAGCCCCGAAACAGGTATATCAACGAGGCCATTGATTATTACAATAAGTTTCAGAAGAGGGTAATAATTGAAAAGAAGTTAAGGGTGGAATCCGAACTGGTGGAAGCAGAATCATTGCTGGTGATCAGAGAATTTGAGGCGCTTGGAGATGTTGATTAAACAATTCGAAATATGGACCGCTGATTTGAACCCGCAGATTGGTACTGGGCCAGGAAAAACAAGGCCGGTTCTTATTTTACAATCAAACCTCCTCAGTAAGATTCCCCATCCATCTACACTTATTATCCCGATCACAACCAACGTTCAAAAAGATTCTCAAATTTTGAGGGTTAATGTCAGGAAAGGTTCCTGTGGTCTGGATGAAGATAGTGATATTATGATTGACCAGATAAGGGCAATAGATAATAAGCGACTTCTCAGGAAAATCGGATTTCTGTCGTTGGATTTACAGGATATGGTAAAGGAAAATATAAGGATTGTATTAGATATCGATTAATTTGATCTTACTAAACCATTTTCTACCTTTGCGCTGCCTTATAAGGTTTGTGATAAGTATTTTAATACGAATAAATCATCAACGCAAATGTTTCATTTGTAGTTGTTTAATACTCCATCAAATCAATTATGCATATAAAAAAATTCACCTTTAATCCGGTCGAAGTTAATGCCATTGTTTTATGGGACGAAACGCTGGAGTGTGTGATCATTGACCCTGCCTGCTTTTATCCTCATGAGGAACAGGAACTCAAAGCATTTATTGAAAAAAATCACCTGAAACCAGTCAGATTACTTAATACTCATGGCCATTTTGACCATTTGATGGGAAATGGATTTGTTGAGAGAACCTGGGGACTAAAGAGTGAGATTCACAAAGAGGATAACTTTCTGGTTGAATCAGCCGCCAGTCATGCATCAATGTTTGGTATGCCAATGACTAATCCTCCTTTACCGGGAAGTTATTTTGAGGATGGCGATCTGATTACCTTTGGGAACTCAACCTTAAAGGTCATTTTTGTTCCAGGACATTGCCCGGGAGGGGTGGCTTTTTATTCTGAATCTGATAAGCTGCTTATCGGGGGTGATATACTTTTCTATGGCTCAGTTGGCCGCACTGATCTTCCCCGTGGTAATCATGAACAGCTGATCTCAGGAATCAAGGAGAAATTAATGGTGCTTGCTTCAGACGTAAAAGTCTACTGTGGTCATGGTCCTGAAACCACGATCGGTGCAGAAAAAAGAAATAACCCATTTTTGAATTGACCTTCCTGTTTAGGTGACTTGAATAAGAAGGGTAGGCCAAATTTGAAGTTAAAACTGTCAATTGCCAGCCACTGGCTGCGACTGCTAATTTGAAATAACAACGATAATTCTAAAATACAGTTAAAATGGCTATAGATAAATTTGTGAGCCGCCATATCGGGCCACGCGCAGAAGATATTCAAGAGATGCTAAAAGTGATTGGAGTACAGTCACTTGATGAGTTGATTAATCAAACCGTTCCGGCCAATATACGTTTGGCGCAGCCTTTAAATCTTCCTAACGGATTGACCGAAAGGGAATACTACAGGAAGATTATGAAACTAGCAAAGAAGAATAAGGTATTCAACACCTACATTGGTATGGGATGGTACGACACGATTACTCCTGCCGTCATTTTGCGCAACATCCTTGAAAATCCCGTTTGGTACACCTCTTATACTCCATATCAGGCTGAGATTTCGCAGGGCAGGCTCGAGGCATTACTGAACTTTCAGACCATGGTTTGCGAAATGACCGCTATGCCGCTGGCCAATGCTTCCCTGCTCGATGAAGCTACTGCTGCTGCCGAGGCAATGCACATGATGTACGCTCTTCGTTCAAGGGCACAGGAAAAAGCCGGTGCAAATGTGTGCTTTGTCGATGAATTTATCTGGCCTCATACGTTGGATGTTTTAATTACACGTGCAGAACCCCTGGGAATAGAGTTGAAAATCGGAAGTTTTAAAGATGCACTTGCAGAGGAGAACTGGTTCGGAGCTATTTTGCAGTATCCAAATTCAAATGGCGAGATCGAAGACTATACCTCATTTACAAAAGGTGTTCAGGAAAAAGGATGCAAAGTTTCGGTAGCAACCGATCTACTGGCCCTTGCATTGCTTACCCCTCCCGGGGAGTGGGGTGCAGATATCGTTTTTGGTTCGTCACAACGTTTTGGCGTTTCTATGGGATATGGCGGTCCGATTGCTGCCTTCTTTGCAACCCGCGATGAATATAAACGGGATCTTCCGGGACGAATTATTGGCGTATCAAAAGATGTAAACGGCAAGAATGCGCTGCGTATGGCGCTTCAGACTCGTGAACAACATATTAAAAGGGAGAAAGCTACCTCAAATATCTGCACGGCTCAGGCTCTGCTGGCCACAATGGCAGGGATGTACGCCACGTATCATGGCCCGGAAGGGATCAGGGCAATTGCTGACCGAGTTCATAGTATCGCTTCACTTTTGTCGGCTGAGATCACTAAGTTGGGATATCAGCAGGAAAATTTGAATTTCTTCGATACAATCCGCATTGAACTGCCTCGCCACGTCAAGCGTGAAGATATCGAATGGCTTTCCGTTGATCTGGAGATGAATTTTCGCTATTTTTCAAATGGGCAGATTGGTTTGAGTATTGATGAAACTACGAATATTGAAGATATTAACTGGATACTGGAGGTTTTTGCCAAGGCTGCCAATAAGCGGGTACCAGTAGTAGCAGAGATACCAGAGAATAAAACTATTGATGGTTCATTCCAACGTAAAACGGCATACCTGAAACAGGCTGTTTTCAGCAAATATCGTTCTGAAACGGAGATGGCCCGGTATATCAAACGGCTTGAGAAAAAAGATATATCCCTTGTTCATTCAATGATCTCACTCGGATCATGCACAATGAAACTCAATGCTGCAACAGAGATGTTGCCTCTGAGCTGGATTGAATTTAATGGAATTCATCCCTTTGTTCCCAAGAACCAGGCGATGGGTTATCATGAACTTATGGAAGAGCTGCGGCGCGACCTTGCAGAGATCACCGGATTTGCTGACATCTCATTACAACCCAATTCAGGAGCTGCCGGCGAATATGCCGGGTTACTCGTGATCAGGGAATATCACAAAAGCATGGGAGAAGGGCACCGCAATGTTGCACTGATTCCATCATCGGCTCATGGTACCAATCCGGCAAGTGCAGTCATGGCAGGTATGCGTGTAGTGGTCGTCCCATGTGACGATCGGGGAAATATCGATGTTGAGGCGCTGAAGGTAAAGGCAGAGGAGTACAAGGATGATCTTTCCTGTTTTATGGTCACCTATCCTTCAACACATGGAGTATTTGAATCCTCAATTACGGAAATGTGCAGCATTATCCATCAGTTTGGCGGACAAGTATACATGGATGGTGCCAATATGAATGCACAGGTGGGTCTGACCAATCCGAGCAGGATCGGCGCTGATGTCTGCCATTTGAACCTGCATAAAACTTTTGCTATACCCCATGGGGGTGGTGGTCCTGGGGTAGGTCCAATCTGTGTTGCAAAACACCTTGTCGAGTTCCTTCCTGCCCATTCGGTGATGAATAACGGACATGTGGGTATTCATGCTGTCTCTGGTGCACCTTGGGGAAGTGCTTCGGTTTTGACTATCACATATGGTTATATCAAAATGCTTGGAGCCGATGGTCTTACAGATGCAACAAAAATAGCAATTCTGAATGCCAATTATATTGCTGCCCGACTAAAGGACAACTATGGCATTCTCTATACGGGTGAAAACGGTCGTGTTGGACATGAGATGATACTCGAATGCCGCCACCTGAAAACGGCCTCAGGAATTTCGGAGACAGATATTTCCAAACGACTGATGGACTATGGATTTCATGCCCCAACTCTATCATTCCCGGTTCACGGAACTCTGATGGTTGAACCTACTGAGAGTGAATCGAAAGAAGAGCTTGATCGCTTTGTAGATACAATGAATGCTATTTTCGAAGAGATTAGGGAGGTGGAAACAGGTGTTGCCGATAAAGTGGATAATGTGCTGATGAACGCGCCCCACACAGCCGAGATGCTGACTGCAAATGAATGGACACATGCCTATTCACGCGAAAAGGCGGCTTTCCCACTCGAATGGTTGCGCGAGAATAAATTCTGGGTTCCGGTGGGCAGGGTCGATAATGCCTGGGGTGACCGCAATCTGTTCTGCACTTGTGAACCACTTGAAAGTTATACAAATTAGGAACTGTCCGAAATGAATCTATAAGCAGATGGGGTTTATTAAGTGCCCTCGTAATTTTTCTGATTATCAAATTCAATATTACACCATAATCATGGGACAGCCACGAGATACCGTTTGGCATTTCCCAATTATGGTCTTAGCTTCCTTTTTCTTATTCTTTTTCGTGATCAGAGTTGTTATTCATGCTTTTTTTTCATTCTTCCTAAATTGGTCAGAATATATGCCATTTTGGAATATACTTTATATAAAAACTTTGATTTATTAAAAGTGTAATAACCCTGACTGGATTCAATGCCCTGCCAGGACTTCATAACTGAAACGAATATGGTATTATTTCCCAATGCCAAGATTAACCTGGGGTTGAATATTCTCCGCAAGCGGGACGATGGGTATCACGAACTGGAAACTGTCTTTTATCCGCTCGGATTACACGATTGTTTGGAATTTATTGAGAATAAGGCTGAGAAAATCAATTTCTCAGCTTCGGGTATTCATTTGGATATTGAACTTGGGGACAATATTGTTGTTAAAGCATATCGTCTGCTGGCTGCCGATTATCTCGTTCCGGGATTGGATATTCATTTACATAAAGTCATACCTTTTGGTGCCGGCCTTGGCGGAGGTTCTTCCGATGCAGCTTTTTTTTTGAAAGAGCTAAATAGTTATTTTGAACTTCGGTTAACCATTGAGCAGTTAAAGGGATATGCCCTTAAACTGGGTGCCGATTGCTCATTCTTTATTGAAAACCGGCCTGCCTTTGCAACAGGAATAGGGGAGAAGCTGGAACGATTGGATTTCTCGCTTACAGGCT
Source organism: uncultured Bacteroidia bacterium (assembly GCA_903859795.1). Classification (GTDB taxonomy): domain Bacteria; phylum Bacteroidota; class Bacteroidia; order Bacteroidales; family Prolixibacteraceae; genus JAAFHB01. The sequence goes on along the minus strand of CAIOOC010000298.1, from coordinate 423 downwards.
TTTTTATCGTACTTGTTAAACCGCCTTTTGGCGTTGGAACTAAGGAGGCATATGGAGGAATCAAACCTTCCGTACCTGAAGTTTCATTATTTGATGCAATCCGACTACCTCCGGAAAAATGGCTCAAGAACATTACAAATGATTTTGAAGCATCTGTATTTCCCTTATATCCAAAGATCGCTGAAATTAAATTGAAACTTCTCGAACTTGGCGCCGTTTACTCGGCGATGTCGGGTAGCGGATCTTCAGTTTTTGGATTGTTTAAAGAAGAACCCAATTTATCCTCATCCGATTTTCCCGTAGATTATTTTATTTGGAAAGAGAGGATTTAACACCGGACAAAATTTTAAATGGATAATGTAAAATGTAAAACGAAAAATTGGGATTAATCTTTTCATTTTGCATTTTTCACTTTACATTATT
>CAIOOC010000297.1 GCA_903859795.1 uncultured Bacteroidia bacterium | reverse complement strand
CTTCCAGAAAATCAGTTACATTTTTCTCCTCACGGCTAAGTGAAGGGATCTCAATCATTGCTTTTAACAAATCTACACTTTCAGAGATAACTTTTTCTTTCGACATCTTTTAAAGTACTAATCTTGTTCCTCTTAGACCGCCTGAGATGCCTTGTGCATTGGTAACAACAACCTCCTTGACTCCTCGTCGAAGCGCATTAAACCCGCTTTCAAGTTTAGGTATCATCCCGCCTGATATCACACCCTCTGCCTTAAGTTCTTCAAATAAAACAGGATCGATTTCTGGTATTATAGATTTTTCGTCAGCTTCATTCATTAATACACCCTGCTTCTCGAAACAGAAAATTAAGCGTAATTCATATTTTCCACATAGGGTTCTGGCCAGTTCGGAAGCAATTGTATCTGCATTGGTATTGAGTAAAGAACCTTTCCCATCGTGGGTGATCGGGGCAATTACCGGCACAGCGCCCGTATCAATCAACTCGGATAATGCCTGTGCGTTAACCCAGTTAATGTCGCCGACATAACCATAATCGATGGCACCCACGGGACGTTTGACTGCCCTTATGATATCCAGGTCAGCACCAGAAAGTCCGATCGCATTATTTCCCAGGGCCTGCAAACCTGCCACGATATTTTTATTTACGAGTCCGGCATAAACCATAGTTGTAACCTTAAGTGTATCGGCATCGGTAATCCGGCGACCATCAACAATTTTAGTTTCAATACCCAGCTTTTCCGCTAATGCAGTTGCGCTCTTCCCTCCGCCATGAACGAGAATTTTTCCTCCTGCAATGCGTGAAAAGTCCTTTAGTAACGTGCGAAGTGAACTCTCCTCTTCGACGATCTGTCCACCTACCTTTATGATTATCAGATGTTCTCTCATACTACCCTTCCAAAATCATTTTTAATATTGTCTGTGCCGAATATACACGATTTTCAGCTTCATCAACAACTATCGAAAAAGGTCCGTCAAGCACTTCATCGGTTACGATCATATTCCGGCGCACGGGCAGGCAATGCATAAACTTTGCATCATTGGTTAACCTCATTTTGTCGGCTGTAACGGTCCAGTTCATATCCTTTGAAAGTATTTCACCATATTGGGTATATGAAGACCAGTTTTTTGCATAAATGAAATCTGCCCCTTCGAATGCTTTATCCTGGTTATACTCTACCTGAAGATCACCCATAAACTGTTTATCAAGCTCATATCCTTGAGGATGAGTTACCACTAATTCATAGTCGGTTTGGCGCATCCATTCGACAAATGAGTTTGGAACAGCCTGTGGAAGTGCTTTTGGGTGCGGTGCCCAGCTCAACACTACTTTCGGGCGTGGTTTGGTTTTATATTCTTCAATTGTAAGATGATCTGCAAAACTCTGCAGCGGATGTCTTGTCGCAGCCTCCATGCTTACTACCGGAACTCCGGAATATTGAATAAATTGATTGAGAATCTTCTCCGAATAGTCATCCTCCTTATTTTCGAAGCCGGCAAAAGCTCTGACACCAATGATATCGCAGAACCGCCCGATCACCGGAATTGCTTCACGCATATGTTCCGGTTTATCACCGTCCATAATAACCCCAAGTTCACTTTCCATCCGCCAGCCATCCTGATTAACATTAAGTACCATCGTATTCATACCGAGATTCATCGCTGCTTTCTGAGTGCTTAATCGGGTTCGAAGGCTGGCATTAAAAAATATCAACACCATTGTTTTATTCTTTCCAACGTGTTGAAAGCCATATGGATTAATCTTGATCTGACGGGCCTGATTTATCGCATCATTCAAATTTGGAAGATCATATACTGAAGTAAAATGTCGCATAACAGGTGAAATTAATTATAATCTTAATGATATTAATCTAATGATCAGGCATTAAGGCCGTATTTGCCCATCACCTTCGATCAGCCATTTGATACTTGTAAGTTCCTCAAGTGCCATTGGCCCCCTAGCATGTAATTTCTGGGTACTGATCCCGATCTCTGCCCCTAATCCGAATTGTGCCCCGTCAGTAAAGGCCGTACTGGCATTTACATAAACTGCGGCGGCATCGACAACTTTGAGAAATTTCTCACAGTTTTCCCTGTTCTCAGAGATTATTGCTTCACTATGTTTGGAACTATACTTTACAATATGATCAATTGCTTCATCAAAGGATGCGACAGTTTTAATTGCCATTTTATATGAGAGAAATTCTGTTCCAAACGATTCATCAGTAGCATTTTTTAGAAGCAGATCCGGATAGATTCCTTCAAGTGTATCAAATGATTGCTTGTCTGCAAATATTTCAACTTCACTCTTAAGAAGCTGTCGGGAAATATCTTTCAGACAT
>CAIOOC010000296.1 GCA_903859795.1 uncultured Bacteroidia bacterium | reverse complement strand
TATGCCTTCAAGGAGTTCGGCCCAAGTGCGCTGACTGCAGAATTTACAGGCAATCTTAATTCAGGAAACATAGGTATTGAAAACCTGACACGCACACCGGGAGCCAAAGCAGGATACAACCTTGTCTGCAATCCTTATCCTTCGCCGATAAACTGGGGTTGTGAAAATGCTCCGGCAACGGGATTAACCATGAACCATCTTGATCCAACAATTCAGTTCAGGGAAGAAGGCACGTACGGTACGTGGAACTGGATGGGAGACGGAACAGGAGTTAACGGCGGAACACAATTTATTCCTGCCATGCAGGGATTCTGGGTAAAGGTTTCCTATGGCGATACACTGGGAGGTTTTGAACTGACCAACAAAACAAGGTTGCAGTCAGCACAGTCGTTCCATAAAACAGCTACAGCACATGCAAATGTTTTCCGTTTTCAAATTTCAAGAGATAATATGATTGATGAATCGGCAGTGACTTTCTATCCGAATGCGCTCACAAGTTATGAAAACTATGATTCCTACAAGATGTTCACCGATATTGTTGCTTATCCGCAGTTGTACTCGCTGACATCGAACAAGACGAAAGTTGCAATCAACGGACAACCCGACCTGGTGGCAGGGACTGAGCGGATAGTGCCTATCGGATTCCTTACAAATGTTGCCGATACATTTACCATCAGGGCGACAAACGTGGGCGATTTTGACCCGGATGTGAACGTTTATCTTGAAGACAAACAACAACACATCATTCAGTATCTGCGTCAAATAAACAGTTACTCATTTTCATCATCTGCTGTGAATGATACAAGCCGTTTCAAACTGCATTTCGGGATCATGCTGACGAGTGATCCTACCGTGCCAGTCAGTGATCCGGTAAACATTTATTCTTTCGAAAATTCAGTGTATGTTTACACCCCAACAACCAGTGATGATGAAATCAGCATCTATGATATGCTTGGGAAATTGGCTATGACTCAAAAATCCATCATGGGATTGAACAGGCTTGAACTAAATGCGGTAACGGGAATTTATGTTGTGAAAGTTCAAACCAAAGACAGGATGATCACGAACAGGGTTATGATAGGGAGGTGATTGGTCATTGGTCATTGGTCAATAGTCATTGGTCAATAGTCATTGGTCATTAAGTTATTGAGATGTTATTTTGAAAATTATCAGATGAAATGGATTTTGTAACAATTACATTAAGCGGGAAAATTGTGACGTGCACGGAGGTGAAGGTAACATTTTACTTTGACATGAAAACATAAGTCGTGAGCGCGGTGACATCAATTGAGGGTGGAAAAACAAGACACTTTAACATGATTACATGGCTCATGAGGAAATTTATATGGCGCGAGAGCTCGGTGACATAGCTCGAGAGGTCTGTGACATGACGCGATGTCATAGTTACATTACTCGAGAGGTCTGTGACATGACACGATGTCATAGTCACATTACTCGAGAGGTCCGTGACATAACTCATGAGGTTGGTGACATAATTTTTTTTGAAGGATAAAGGTGCTCGGATTACAAATCCTTATAGTAAAACGGAACGGATTAATTAAATCCGTTCCGGCGCGAATCCGTTCCCGCACGTTTTAGAAACTAAAAGTCATTTTTTATTTTTTCCCAATAGCGAAAGCTCTTGATAGATTAAAGCCGAAATAGATATCTCCTTTGTTCCATTTACCTTGTGTTTCGGTGATAAATCCTCTTTCAAATAGAGGATGGGAATTGGTCAGGAAAAGCTGAAAGATATGTCCGCCGGTTTCGATGTCAATACCTAATGATAAAGAATTGATTGCTTCCTTTGCGGCCTGCCCGGGTAACAGGTAGTAATATTCTGCATTTACCGAAAGGTGTTTCAGAATTTTACAACTCATTCCTCCACCCATGGCAAAAATGTCATTCTGATCAATCTTTAACGCTACAAGGTTTTTGTGCACATGAGTTGGCATCAGTTGCAGAGACAATTCAGTTCCTATCCTTGAAGATATCAG